>JASHSL010000305.1 GCA_030040855.1 Terriglobales bacterium | reverse complement strand
AAATACTGGGCCAAGCTGGACAATTGCGGCACTAAGCCCGAACGCACCAAGATCTCCGCGAAGGCGAAAGGCGGCATGAATACTGAGGTCAGCACCTTCGAGGGTTGTCAACAGAACGCACAGGTCGCGCTCTACAGCGTCAAAGGCGGGGGCAATACCTGGCCGGGCGGCGAGCAGTACATGCCAGAAAAGTCAGTAGGTAAGACGTGTAACGATTTCAGTGCAAATGAAGTGATTTGGAGTTTCTTTGTAAATCGGCATCTTCCAGCCGAGTCGGCATCACGGAAGTAACGAATCCTTTGCATCCCGAAAAGCGGTGGCCAGGTTATCGAAATCGAACGGCACCTAACTGCGAAGGACACAAGAAAGGACACAGATTCCTGGTCGGCTCCTGCGGGCGTTTTCGGGACCGAAGGCTGGAACGTTCTCACAGGCCCGGGCAAAGGCGGACGGTGTGTCCAGTCCTTGCGTCGCGCCCGCATAATATGAGGATTATTCCGCGAGACTCAACATGACCTTGGACGAATTCCGCCAATCACTCACCTTGACGGCGCCGCCAGACGGACTCACGCACGCCTCGCGGAGCTGTGGTCAGACGCCAGGGTAACAAGACCAAGGCGTCGAGGACTTGCCATAAAAAGTTGGGGGCAGGGAAGCCGCTGTGGATCGCGGCTTTGCCAGCCATGAGCGCGCCTTTGGTGGTGCAGCTTCGGTGGCAATCACGCTTCGCCGTTTCGCCGTCGAATGACTGGAGGCTCAGAATTTGAGGACGGCGAATGGAGAATCAAACAGCTGTGTACGCAGATGTGACCGGCGCGAATTTTCTTTTGAAGCGATGCTTGGAGGCGTGATGCCATTTGGTTTGCGCGCGGCTATGCTTGCTGCGGTTCTGATGGGCGTCGCATTTGCCCAGGAGACGATGGGCAAGGAGGCACGGCAGGATCCCTCCAGTTCACAGCCCGTGCAGGATACGACGCTGCCGTTCGCACCCGCCGTGCCCGTACAGGCGCAGAATACTGATAATAATATTGACGCACCACAAGCACAGCCAGGACAAATCGTGGGCACAGTCACCGACATGAACAACGAGACCGTTTCCGGCGCCACTGTCGTTCTGCAAGGCCCGGTTCCCAGTGATCGCCGCACGGTGGTGACGAACGAAGATGGATTCTTTGAACTCCGCGACGTCAAGCCGGGGATCGCCTATCACGTCACCGTCAGCGGCAACGGATTTGCAGACTGGACATCATCTGTCGTAACGCTCGATCCTGGCCAGTACAAAATCCTAACGGACATCAAACTCCGAATTCAGGTGCGGACCACGGTGACGGTAGCTTCTTCCTTGGAGGAGGTCGCCACCGAGCAGGTCAAAGTGGAAGAGACGCAGCGCGTTTTCGGCTTTATCCCCAATTTCTATGTTGCCTATGATCCTAACACTGTCCCCCTCACAGCGAAGCTGAAGTTCAAACTTGCCCTCAAAGTCGCCACCGATCCCATTACCGCCGTCGGCATAGCTATGCTTTCAGGAATCCAACAAGCGGGAGACAGTCCAAATTACGCTCAGGGTGCGAAGGGTTATGGCGAGCGGTTCGGCGCCAACGCTGCCGACGGCTTTTCTGACATCATGATTGCTGGCGCTATTCTGCCATCGCTGTTGCACCAGGATCCACGCTACTTCTACCAGGGCACGGGCACAAAGAGGTCTCGCGTTCGGCATGCGCTTTTAAGTCCGTTTATCTGCAAGGGGGACAACGGAAAGTGGCAGCCGAATTACTCGAGCCTGGGGGGCGATTTGGCCTCGTCAGCTATTTCGAACGCCTACTATCCCCAGTCGAATCGCGGCGCGGGGCTGGTCATCGGGAATTTCGCTCTCAGCACCGCCGAGCGCATGGTCAGCGGCATGGCCCAGGAGTTCGTTCTGCGCAAAGTCACGCATAAAGCGCAGTAAGATAATGTTCCCGCCGAGTAGAGGAGACTCGATGCACTGCAGCTTTCCTTGGCTGGATCCGCCGTTTCCAGCTTCGCGCCCGTTTAGGTCCCTCATGGCGCTTGGAACTCCTCCCTCACAGCGAGCGAGTCGAAACGCACTCCTTCAGTTGATCCATCGGCTGGCGTGGATGCGCGGAAGGTAACGCACGCGGTCTTCCGGCGTGGAGGGTTGCAGCGGTCGTAGAACTCCCACGTGACGGGATCGGTGCAGTGCTGCTCCGGACGAATGTCAGGAGCGGTGGGCAGCGCAAGGATACGGAATCTCACGATGCCTCTCATGAATCCCATGTCCCCTCCCAATCTAGTGTCTTTCTCCGACTGACTTACGCGCTGACAGTTTGGCAAAAACCGCCATCCCGTTCCTGCTTGGGAGCGATCTTCGCCGCTGCGGCGCTATCGCACAGTTCTCGCAGTCGCTCCCGGTAGCGCACGACCAGCGCCGACAGCGACTGGATCGCTTTCGCCGCCTTCGCCACTTCCTTCTCGCTGCGGTCGATCTCCGGGAATGTGCGACGAAGCTCCGCGGCGAGCATTGTGTTCTTCTCCAACAGGTCGAAACCTTGGACTCGCATGCGCTCGAAGATCGGCTTGAGCCAGCTCGAGGTCTCGCCGAAGCCACTGACGCGTGGAGACCCCGTCCTTGCGGCTCCAGGGAGATTCCCGGTCAACCTGCCGAAGCTGGGTCTTCCCGAGCGACCAGCGCGGCGACCAGAATAGAGAACTGGGGTGGGCCAGCGAACTTCGAGCGCGAAGCCAAGGGCTGACGCGAGAGTCGCTCATCGAAGGACAGAGTACCGGAACCGACAATGAGGAGAAATATCAGACCGAGCAGCATGCAGAAGTCTGTACGAGCTTCGTGCATCATCGCCCAGAATCCTGCGTTCGACAGCATTGGAATCTTCGTCGTCGCAATGGCGACGAGGATGTCGATAAGCAATGGAATGGAAGCAAGACGTGTGAGAAACCCCGCGATTAACAGTGTTCCGCAGACAATCTCCACGATTCCCACGAACGGGGCGAAGAACTGTGGCGCCGGGATACCAATCTTGGTAAATCGTCCGACTCCGAGAGTGGCAGGAAAGAGGAACTTCTGTATTCCCTCAGACAGGAACACCCATCCCACCATCACGCGGATCAGAACGGTTGCCGATGGTGCCCCGCTTCTGAGGAATCGGCGAGCTTGCATTGCATCCTCCCCCGTTCAGATTCTTTACTTGTAATCAAACAAGGTCATAAAGCCATAGTCCATGTGGAGTTGCTGGTGACAGTGGAACAGCGTCAGCCCCGGATTGTCGGCTACGAAATCAATCTCTGCTTCTTGGTAGCCTGCGAGCATAACGACGTCTTTGATGACCCCGCTGGTTGGTTTTCCGCCCAAACTGGTCAACTCGAAGCTGTGCCTGTGAAGATGGATAGGGTGTAGGTCGTCGCTCGCGTTATGCATGTGAATGCGGTATCGCCTGCCCTGCTGTAGACGGAACGCAGCGGGCGTCATTTCACCCGTCATAGGGTAGGAGACACTGTTGATCGTCCAAAGATTGAAGCCTTCTTCGGCAGCGTTGTCTTTGGCAAACGTCATCTCGAAGGTTTCGTCTGCTGCGAGTGCAACACCGGGCTTTGCAAACTGCATGTAGTTCCAGCGATACGGTGCAGGGGCAACCCACTCAGGTTTGCCGGAGCGCCCTGCGTATTCGACGACAATCCCCATCCCGTGGCGGCGATCATCGTTGTCCAGATCACCCATGATCCAAATTCCCGGATGGTTCATCTCGACCATGGCTGAGATACGCTCCGCTGTTCCCAACCACAGCACCGGAACCCGTGCGGGATGGGGAACAGAATTCCCGTCGAGCGCGAGGACGTGAAATGTGTGACCCGGCAGGGCGAGGCTGCGTATCTCGGTTGCACTACCGTTCAGCACATGGAAAAGCACCCGCTCTCCCTGTTTCACTCGGATCGGCTCGCCGTGCCCCAGCATTCGACCATTGATCGTGAATGAACGATAGCCAACTTCCTAACCTTTGGGCATCCCCTTGGCGAGCGAGGCTTTCATTGCCGACTCACCTGCGTCTTCGAGTGCTTTGACATGCGAGGCTGGGTCGAGGAAATCCATAGCCATATCCCCACCCCGGCTGAAGGTAGGCTCGAACTCCTTCAGCACCAGAAATACTTCGCGGTCGTACAAGCCCGGCTCGCTTCGATGTACGCACTACCGACCTGACCGCCGTACTGTCCAGCAGAAAGGTTCGCACCTGCTCGGTTGTGCGTATGGTAGAAACGAAATCCTGCTGGCTGTGGAACAAACTCAATCCGCCGCTTCCCATGCGCCGGAATAAACGGCGTGCCCTCCTCGGACGCGCCATCCACCTCTGTCGGTACTTTTTGGCCATGCCAGTGCAGTTGTTCGGGAGAGTCCGTGTCGCTGGAGACATCCACGGTGACTGGCTGTCCTTCCTTGAAGCGAAGCAATGGGCCGGGAAACTGTCCGTTGTAGCTGGTCACCGAGATGATGCGGTGCCAGCTTCAGCAAGCCCGCACTTCACATCAACGCAGGATTCTCCTGCTCGGTATGTCACACCGCTCATGGCATGGGCGCAACCTCCTCGAATGTGACGGGGGAGCCGACGGCGAATTTCGATTTGAAGGTGGTTCGCCGAGAACTCTGCCTCCAGTTATTTCCGTTCTTCGATTTCCTACAATCGCGGCACTAATACCTGCACTCTCACGTGCCACATTTCAGTCACAACGCCGATGGTACAGTGACTCGTGCCATGGGTTCCAAGGCGCCTGTTTCCGGTAAACGTTGAGGCGAGCGCCTGAGCGGAAGCCTGGTTGGCAATTTGAATCGATACGGCGGCGCACCCAACGAGAGATATGCGGAATTCCGCCCTGCTGAAAAGCGATGACAACGCAGTCACGGCACATTCGCAGAAACACCAGCCGTGAGCTTGACGGTCTCTATGTTGAGTGTGGGGCGAAGCGCCAGGATATCGCCCATTCGGTTGGTTGCTACGCACATGAAATTCGATAGATTCGGCCGCGGTGTCCACTGGCCGAAACTCCGCACCTGGCCGTACCTCCCTAGTATCCTACCTTGCGGGTCCATAGCCACCAACCCGCCAGAATACAAGTCAACGTAGAACAAATTTCCCTCGCCATCAAATGCGAAGGCTAAGGGCAACCGATTGGCTCCGAACGGCCATGTTGCGCGGACGTTCCCTTGTAAATCGAACAGCTCAAAGCGGGAATTGCCAGCATCCAAGACAACAAGAGTGTCGCGCTGCAGAACAACATCACCCGGGCCATATAACTGCCCCGGTCCGCCGCCCGGAGTTCCGAAGACCCGCAGCAGGTTGCCTTCGAGGTCGAACGACAGGATGTCGCCCTTCCACCAATCTGCCACGTAAACTGTTCGCTTCTGCCTGTCCACCCAGATACCTGTCGGCATAGTGAGCACGCCGGCCCCGATTATCCGCTTGAACCGGCCATTAGGCTCGAAGACGAGCACAGCGGACAAGTGCAGGTCTGTCACGTAAATGTTGTCGGCCGCATCCACCGCGATATACGCGGGCCTGCTCAGGGGATGGTGCGAATCACCTCTGATCTGCCAACGCTTTCCTTGCCTGATATCGAAGACATGCACAACGGAGAGGACGGGATCCGTTACCAACACACGCCCTTGCGAATCCGTGGTCATTCGATAGGGATATTGTTGAGCAAGGCCTCCGGATAAGCGATCTTTAGGCGATTGACGCAAGTCCCCGGGGGCGTAGGTTTTTACTGACGCAAGACGCGAAGACTCGCTTTGGTTTCGCGGCGTGCCGTCCGTGCTCGAGCCTTTGCTGTTTTGCGCCAGAACAGTGGCGAGTAGAAGCAGAGCGAAGCCTTTTGATCTAGGCATAGTCGTCGCCTCCCTAGCACCGATTTATTGCGCTGCGTAATCAGAAGCTACAACATCGTATACACCCTTTGGATCGTGGTTGTCAGTGATTGGACGTGAGGTTGCCCGTTACGTTCCAACATCTAACTTCTTCAAATGTGAAACGCTGAAAATGTGTTCTCACCACGGGCCACAGCGCTCGCAAGCGCCGACCCAATCGGAAAGGTGTTCGCGGTCGTCGAGAGGACGAACGCAAATGCCACATGTTTAGCAATCAGTTGTACCCCTGATTCACTAGCAGCCATAAAACGCGGGAGTCAGCTTCCGAGGCGGTGCCACATCCCATTGGCTCCTCGTTCGATTGATGAGGGACTTTCCCGAATGCCCCGTTTATTCAGGCTGCTCGCGAAGCACTGCGTCAAAGTCTCACCGCAGAAAATATTGCGCAGGAGGCGGAGTACCTCCGAGGGTGGCGGTCGTGCATCATCGAGGAGCGTGGGACTCCTAGAGCAGTGCTGCTCAGCATCCGGGACTATGTCAAGCTTGTCACACCTGAAGGCAGATATTGCGCGTCATCGGAGAGGAGTCTAAGCGCAATCGCACGAACACTCTCAGCAAGCGTCAGATTGACCAGATCATCAAGTCTTCTCGGATTCAAGGATCGAAAGGCTGAGGCCACCCCTCGCGTAGTCATCGGCTCAGAAGGGCCTCGGCAGGCATGCTGTTGGGACTTTTCCTCACTTGGGAGCACTCTATAAATTCGGGGCTGGTGACTCAACAAAGAAATGGAACTCCTCGCATAACCCAGCGCTGGCAGAGAGCACCACTGAAACCCTGACAAGTTTGCGTTGTAGCCGGGCTGATACCTCATTCATAACGCAGCGTGACCATAGAATCAGTATGCGTCGCGCGGCGCGCCGGAATGTAGCTGGCAAGAAATGCTACAAAACAAAGAATCAGCGTGACACTGGCAAATGTGAATGGATCTGTGCTGGTAACTCCAAAAAGCAAGCTCCTCATTACTCGCATTACAGAATAGGCTCCGATGAGACCAAACAAGACGCCCAGCAGGGTCAGTGTCATGCTTTCACCGAGAATTAGTTTGAGGATGTCCACAGGCCGCGCTCCTAGTGCCATTCGGATACCGATCTCGCCGCTGCGTCGGTTGACGGTATACGCCATCACACCGTAAATTCCGACCGCCGAAAGTAGCAAGGCGATACCCGCAAAGCTACCGATCAGAAAGGTGCGAAATCGCTCCTGGTCCGTGGATGCTTCCAACAACCGATCCAGCGCGGCCACGCGGGCTATCGGTTGCTCGGGGTCGAGTGCCGCGATTTCGTGTCGAATGATTGCGGCAAGGCCCATCGGGTCGCTCTTGGTACGCACGACGAGCGTCTGCCAGGGCATGCTCTCCTGTGTATAAGGAAGGTATATTCCTGGAGGGGGTTCCTCGCTCAAGTCCGTTTGTTTTATGTCCGCAACAATTCCCACGACTTGACAATGGCCTGCACCGAACGCTGGCATTTGGATGAATTGTCCAACAGGATCTTCGTTCGGCCAGTAGAGGCGGGCAACCATCTCGTTAATGACTGCAACATGAGGCGAATTTTTCGTGTCGTGCTCAGAGAAATAACGGCCGCGTCGCAAAGGAATCTTCATCACCTCAAAGTAATTGTTAGAGACAATGCGTGCCTCCGCCTGTGGCTGATCCGTCAAACTCGCGTATGGGCGGCCTGGAACGGTAAAGCTGACGTTCCAGGAGCGCCCCTGAAAGGGCAGCGACAGCGTGGTGCCAGCCGATTCCACCCCAGGCAGCGCTTGAATGCGAGCCAGTAGCTGTTGATAAAAGTCAGTCCAATTCCTCCTGGCATCTTCACGATCGTTCATGGAGCGGGGGACTTCAACCGTCAGCAGATGATCACTACGGAAGCCAGGATCGACTCGGCTCAGAAGAACCAGGCTCTTTCCCAACAGGCCCGCGGCAGTCAGTAACATCAAGGACAGCGCGATTTCTGTGGCGACCATGACCCTAGTCATAGGCGCGCGCCTTTCGAAGGTTCGGGCGGTGCGTTTCAGAGTCTCACCGGGATCTCCGCGGGAAATCTGCCAGGCTGGCGCAAGGCCAAACAGGACTCCCGCTAACACGGAGATCTGGCCCGTGAACAGGAGCACCATCAGATTGATGTGTGCGGAGGATATTCTGGGAATGCCCTTCGGCGCCCCAGCGACCAAGACGTGTATAAGCGAGAAAGCAAGAAGCGTTCCGAGTGAGCCTCCAGCAACCGCCAACAGCAGGCTTTCGGTTAGCAATTGCGCCATGATTCGGCGCCTTGTCGCTCCCAGGGAAGAACGAATCACAATTTCCGATCGCCGGGCGGCGGCGCGCGCGAGAAGCAGGGTGCCTATGTTTGCGCAAGCAATCAAGAGTACAAGAGCAGCCGATCCCATCAGGATCAGTAACGCCAATCGAAATTCTCCCACCATGTCTTCTTGCAGCGGCACGAGCCTTACCCCGAGGTCTCGATTCGAATCCGGATACTTCTGCGCCAGGCTGCTGGCATAGACCGCCATCCCCGCTTGCGCCTGGGCCAAATCTACGCTGGCATTAAGACGACCGATTACGGACATTTCCCGGTTGCTCCGCGCCGCCCCGACCATTTCTTCGCGCAGATCGGGACGGACAGGCGTGATCGAGACCCACAGTTCGGTTTCAGGATTCGGGAACTGAAACCCCGGTGGCATGACTCCGATTACTTCGTAACTAAAGCCGTCGAGAGTGATCGACTTGCCTATTGCGTGTGGATCGGAAGCGAAGGAGCGGGACCACAAGGAGTGGCTTAGGACTACCGCCTGCTGATTTTGGGCGCTCGCAAGTGAGCGACCTTCGTGGGGTTCGATGCCAAGAGTTTCGAAGAAATCAGACGACACGACATCGCCTTTTACGTGTTCCGGTTGCAGAGTTCCTGCTAGGTTGAAGGTCTTCTCTTCATAGGCCGCAAGATGATCGAAGAAGTGGTTCTGTTCGCTCCAATCGATGAAATCTGGATAAGATGTGCCATAAAGGTCGCCAGACTTGAGGTCGTATGTGGCTGTTTTCACCAGCCGTTTGGGATTGGGATAGGGCAGTGGCCGAATTAGCACAGCGTCCAAGATACTGAAAACAGCAGTATTTGCGCCAATACCGAGGGCTAGCGTGAGAACTGTGACCGTCGTGAAGGCAGCGGATTTGCGCTGTTGGCGGAGCGCGAAACGGCCGTCGGAGAGGAAGGACTGGAACCAATTGCCGAGGCGTTGCTTTTGGGAACGGATCTCCTGCTTGACATCATCCAACGCGTCCCATCGCCCGGGAGATTCGGCTGCCAGGTTGCCCTCTCTTAGGATACAGCACAAAGGCGCCAGTCAAGCCTAGCCTAGAGCCCGTCGAGAAGGCAAGTAAGCGTCAATTATTCAATGACTTATCTTGGTTGCGATTATAGCGATTATTATTGACAACTAGCTCTCATCGACGCGTCCTGTTGAAGGATCTGCTCGATTACAAGAGACAGCGCGAACAAGCACGCCGTGAGTCGTAAGAACAAGCGCCGTTCGAACAATCTCAAAAGGGTGTCACGAACGGCAGCTTGCACCAAGACCCACGCATCCACAATCACGGGGAAATAGAAATCATTTATTCCTCGGGCGGGATGAACTTGTCGTAGTCGCCGAGGTCTTGGATTGGCGAGCAACACGAATAATTGTTGGACCGCTTGGACGCAAAGCCCAAACCCGCTGAGCAAACAACTCCGCAACTCCCGCGCAACCACGAGCCGAGAGCCACACCGAGATTCCCTCGGAAGTTGCTGATTTGACGTACATTCGGTTCTGGCGGAGGACGGTAGGAAGCCAAAATCCTGCTCGGGTTCTTACCACACGCGGCAGGCGTTTTCGGCAACCATGGGCTGTCCGGCCTTGCAGCCGAATGCCTGCTGAAATGCGGCCGAGTTCTGCACCGCGCCATTGGCGCGCCAGCGACCGGGCGAGTGCGGGTCGGTCAGAACGCGCTTGCGCGCTTCCTGATCGGTCACGTTCTGGCACCAGATCTGTCCATAAGCCAGGAAGAAACGCTGCTCGGCGGTATAGCCATCGATGGCCTTTTCCGGCGTATTGCCGATCACGTGCATCAGCGCCATGTATGCCAGTTTGAGGCCTCCGTTATCGGCGGTATTTTCGCCGAGAGTAAGCCGACCGTTAAGCTTCACCTCGCCCTTGTCGTCCTTGACGGAAACAAAATTTGAGTACTCGTTGGCGGTGCAGTCAGCCCGCCGTTCAAACTCCTTGGCGTCTTCCGGCGTCCACCAGTCGCGGAAGTTTCCCTCGGCGTCGTACTTGCGCCCCTGGTCATCGAAGCCATGCGTGAGTTCGTGCCCGATCACCACTCCGATGCCGCCGTAGTTCACCGCGTCATCCATCAGCTTGCTGTAAAACGGCGGCTGCAGAATGCCGGCGGGAAAATTGATGTCGTTCATCGGAGGCCGGTAATACGCGTTCACCGTCGGCGGAGTCATGCCCCAATCCTTGCGGTCGGTAGGGCGTTCGATCTTGCTGTACTGGCGATGCACCTCGAAAGCGCCCGCTCGCACGACATTCCCGGCATAATCGTCGGGCCTGATCACCACGCTGCTGTAATCGCGCCAGGTATCTGGATAGCCGATGTTGTTGACGATCGTGTTCAGCTTCTCGTAGGCCTTCTGCTTTGTTGTGTCCGACATCCAGGACAACGAGCCGATGTCCTCGCGCATGGCACTCTCGATGGCCTGCACCATCTTCAATGTGCGCTCCTTGCCTTCGGCGCCGAACGTGCGATCGACATAGAGTTTGCCCAGCGCCATGCCGAGATTCGTATCGGTAGATTTCACACAGCGCTTCCAGCGCGGTTCGATCTCCTGCTGTCCCGACAGATATTTGCCTTTGAAAAGAAAATCCTCCTGAACGAAATCCTTGCTCAGTGTGGGTGCGTATGCGCCGATAGTTTTCCAGCGCAGGTAAACCTTCCATTGGTCGAGTGGAACAGCGTTAATCTGCTCGTTCACCTGCTTGAAGAAATTCGGGTTGCCCACGTTCAACGACGTAAATTTGGGCGAGCCATTGTCGGCAAAGTACAGAGTCAGATCGAAATTCGGGGCTTGGCCGACGATTTCCTCTATCGTCATCTTATGGTCGCGTGTCTTGGGATCGCGCCGCAGCGTGCGGTCCATCGAAGCCTTAGCGAGGCCGGTCTCGATGTCAAGCACGGTTTTTGCCTCCGCGGACGCCGCTTCCGGTTTGTCTCCGACCAACGCGAACATCTTCTGCACGTGGTCCAGATACTTCTGCCGCGTCTCCACCGACTTCGCGTCGTCTTTCAGGTAGTAGTCGCGATCCGGAAGCGTAATGCCTCCCTGGTCGAGATTGGCAATGGTCTGGTTCGAATCGTGCATATCCGGTTGCGAGTAGAAGGCGAACAGCGCCGGCGTTGCATTACGGTGCATGTAGGCAACCTGGCGGATGAAGTCGGCTTTTGTCGCGATGGCGGCGATCTTCTCCAGTTCTGGCGTGAGCGGGGCAATCCCCTTCTTCTCGATCGTGGTTTCGTCCATGCAGGAGGCGTAATACGTGCCGACTATCGTCTCAACCGGCGTGTGATTTCCGGGGGCCTGAATATCGGTGAGTATGTCGCGCAGGATGTAAAGATTGTGCTCGGCAAGTTCGTCGAACCGCCCCCAGCGCGACTTGTCCGGAGGAATGGGATTGTTCTTCATCCAGGTCCCGCACGCGTATTGATAGAAGTCCACACAGGGATCGGCAGTCTTGTCGATGGCGTTGAGGTCGAAGGCCGGAATTTCATGAGGCGCGCCCACCTGGGCCAGGCACAGCCCCGCCGTAAACAACATTGCGAACACGCAAAGAAGGCGATTCGTCATATTTGCCTCGAGGAGTGAATTGTAGCCCTGCATCCCGCGGCGGGCTCGCGCCCGCACGACTTGGGGGAAGTGCGGTTCTTCGAGCTATGCGCAACACGTCATTCGCGGACATTTTTCTGGACGATGCGCAAATCCGTCAACGCTGGCCGATTTAGCGGGCCCTTATAACACTGAAAAGATGAAGGTCAATTTCAAAGACATGGCCTAGCAGCTCAGCCATGCCAAAGTGACGTCTTTCGGTAACCATTGGTGCACCAACGCTGCTTTCCCTACAATAGAAGCATAGAAGCATCCCGAAAGACTGGTTTCGCTGCACCCGAACTAGATCCTCACCTCGAGAACCCTATGCTCCCTCAAGAAATACATCCTAGGGCTTTGAGAAGTGACCCACCCCTGCTTCCCCAAATGGCCCGGTGATGTTGAGGTCCGCTCGCCGGTTGACGGCTTCATGTGGGTGGTTACAGCCCCGGAATCCTCATTGAGCGAAGACGTTGTCCTGTCCCTATGTCCCAGTACTCGAGGGTGCCGTCGGCAGTTCCAAAGATGATCGAAGTGCCATCCGGGCCAAGGACCAGATTGCTGGTGGGGCGCGCTGGTGGCAGAGACCGCCGCTGGCCGGTATCTGGATTCCACAGTTGCATGTCTCTGCCGAATCCGGCAAAGATTACCCACCCGTTCGTCGAAACGGCTATGGTATCGACATAGGTAGGTTGTGGTGGTGAAACCGCGATCCGCTGTTTGGTTTTCAGATCCCAAGCGTATACGCGGCCGTCTTGAGATCCCATTAGAATGGCGTCGCGGCTGGCATCGAACGTAATTGGACGAAGCGCAGAGATCTCTCGGTTGGCGGTCAGCGGCGCGACAAGCCGTCCGGAACGCGCATCCCAGAGTCTGGGCCAATGGCCGGCGTTAGCGATTTCCTGCCCATCAGGAGTGAAAACGGCGTCGCCGTAAATGGAAGAACAACACACTTTGAGCCGCACCGCTCCAGAGTGTTCATCGATTGTTTGGATGACACCGTTCCCAGTGATGACCAAGAGGTTGTGACCGTCCGGGCTGAATCGGACATTCCCATAGTTTGCGTGATCCGAACGGAGGAGCCGAGGAGCGGCCGGCGCGGCCGGAGTATATATACCTAGATCCTCGGAAGCGATGGCAAGCACATGTTCATCCGGACTGAAGTGGAGATCATTTAACGAACCGTGCGGAAACGCGATCTGCTGCGGGGCATCAGGACGCGTCTGATCCCAAACCGTGATTTTTCCCTGGGCCGTTCCAGCGGCCAGCCACCTGCCTGAAGCACTCAAGGCGAGGTTCGAGACCCTTCGGTCGATGGGCGGATTCTTCGAGCCGATGAAGATAATCCAAGTGCAGAGGAAAACCGCACACAACGAAACTGCCACGACAACCGGATTGCCTGCGATTTTCGCCCTCATCCCGACCTCACTTTAGACACCGCGCCGCCTCCTTTCAGTTCCGGTTGATCTCTTTGGAGTCGCCTGAGGGGTGTAATTGAAAACAAAAGATAAAATTGGTGGCGGCGGTTGGACTCGAACCAACGACCTACGTTCCAAAGCATGCGGGTCATGTGATACGTCATCGGGCAGAAACTTCAGGGCAACGAAGCGATTGAGCTTAATATCTTCGGCCTTATAGACAACTCCCATTCCACCGCCTCCCAACTTTTCAATGACGCGGTAGTGCGAAATGGTCTGCCCAATGATCTGGGAGGATGTGCCCATTGGCGGAAATGTTATGCCGCAATCGTGGAGGGGGTCAATGCAGACGATTCTGGCGACAGAGAGGCTATTGCAGCCTTGCGTACTCGACTTTCGCCTGCTTCAGAATAGGGATGTCCGGGTCGGCGTCTTTCCAGAGGCTAAGGAAATCGTTGTATGCGGCTTTCGCCTTGGCGGTGTCACCTGCCATGGAGTATGCAAAACTGCGTGTTGAAGAGTGGCTCAGAAATCGATCCGTTTGCCGGGCCGAAGACGTCGTTACCGGTACGGCGCTTGCGATATGAGCATAATTGATGGCCCTATGGTAGAGGAATTCGGTAAAGATTACGCTGGATTGTGCGGCGGCTGAAGGCATACATATTACGAGAGGGACCGGGAGCGAACTCGTCGATGCGGCGCGCCGCGTCAACTAGAGTAGCCACTTTGGCGACATCGGCCTCAGTTTGAGTACCGCCCGGCGGCAGTGTTCCCAGATTCGAACTAGGAGTCCACGGGATCATGTAAGTCTGCCCACGGTTTTTCGCTTCACCCTTGAACAACTGCGCAAAAGAGACATACAGCCGCTTGCTGTCGGGCGACCAGAACGGATGACAACTGTCACATATCTGTTTTGCGGTTCCATCATGGAGATTGTAAATCATTACTTTCGTTGCGCCTCCGCCGGCCGATTTCACCATCGCCGCCATCCAATTTCCATCCGCTGATGTCGCCACCACCGATACGACAGGTGTTGAAAATGCCTGCCGCATTCTGCTGCCATCTGGGTTCACACGATACATAACTTGTAACCCGTTTTCTGCCCTGGTAAACAACAAGCTGCCGTCGTCGATACACATGATGTTGCTGTCGTCGGTTTCTTCGGGCGTAATTCGCTGTGGCGGGCGCCCATGGTCAATTGGCACAGACCAGAGATGGACCCGATTGTGGGGGTCTCGAACGGCGTAGATAAGTTCCTTGCCCGCGGAGGGAATGCAGTAGTCGCCAATTTCTGGACCGGAGAAGATTTCCTGGGTGACCCCGGTCTTCAGATCCACGCTCATCAGCTTTCGTTCGACTGGCTGACCAGAGTTGGCTCCGGAGCCCCGGGGCTTTCTCCGCTGCTCTTCGAGATAAGTCAAACGTGTTCCTTGAGGGTTGATATAAGGAAAGTAGGCGTAGCCCTCGGACGAGATCTGGCGATCTCCATTTTCATCATGAAGCCAAACCGTTCCCTGAGCGGTGCCCACCGAGGTAATAAGCGATTTCCTGTCCGGAGCAACCGCAATTCCCGACTCTCCGGACGGGTCTGATGTGATCTGCTCAGGAGTGCCGTTCGGGAACTTCACGCGCCAGATATGCCGGACGGTCCCCCCACTATCGCTCGTCAGATAAATCCATTTTCCATCCGGTGACCACGCTGCGGAATCGCAGCTACCATCCGGCCCTATCGCGTTTCCTGCTGAACTGCCATCCAGCGCCACGAGCCGGCACTTCAAGACCGGCGTCATTTCGACGATAACCACCCAGCGTTTGTCTGGAGAGATATAGGAACGGTGCGCCATGCCGCGGGTATCAGCAGGAAAGTAAACGTCGCGCTCATCGGCGCGTAACGGGGTCGCTGAAACGACTCCCATATGAACCCCTTCCCGAATTTCACTGAACAGGACCCGGTCGCCATCCACCCAGGATAGCCCGGCAGCATTCGGCAGTAGGAGTCTCGCTTCACCTCCGGTCACAGGAACCTCGTACGTGCTCCAATGAAAGTCTTCAACCGCAGTGTAAGTAATCTGCGAACCATCTGCTGAAAACACCGGACCTTGCTTAGGCCGATCGTCGTGTGTCAAAGCGATGGGCTGGCCATCCGGCAGGAACTTCACATAGATCTGGCCTGCGCTGACAAACGTTTCAGGACCACGTATGAAAGTAAGCATGCGGCCATCTGCTGAGAGTGAGGGCTGTACTGCGGAATCCGTGTAATCGGTTATCTGCTGCCACTCGCTCGTCGCAACTGCGGCTGGGTGCCGCAGCTCGTAAACAGCAAGAAGCGTAAAGAGTGCAAGAAGCGCAAAACCAATGCCAGCGAAGGTCCACGTTTGTCGAAGCGCGATTCTGCGTGGCGCCCTCCTTGCCATCTTCTTCGGTGGTTCTGGATTCCCGACTCGATCGTCGTATAAGTTCACGACCGTTCCAGAACTAGCCGCTGGCACTCGCCCGCTTTCCGTGTCCCGCTTGAGCCGTTGCAGTTCCGCCCGCATCTCGGAGGCGTGCTGGTATCGAAGGTTGCGATCCTTCTCCAGTGCCCGGTTGATAATGTCCTCGAGCTTGGGCGGTACGCCGTGATTCAGCCGTACCACGGCAACGGGGGATCGGTTCATGATGGCTTCGCAAATGACTGCTGACGTTTCTCCCCGAAACGGCAAATCGCCAGTCGCCATCTCATATAGCACTGCCCCAAACGAGAAAAGGTCAGTACGAACATCAAGTTCCTTGCCCCGCACCTGTTCCGGCGACATATAAGCTACCGTGCCCACCATCGTGCCTGGACTGGTCAGGTGCTCCGCATCCACCGATCCCGTCATCGTGTCAGCCGCTCCGAGTTTGCTCAATGAACTGATGGCAGGCACAACCTTCGCCAGCCCGAAATCCAGAATCTTGGCGTGTCCTCGTTTGGTCACGAAGATGTTCGCGGGCTTGATGTCGCGGTGAACAATGCCTTCGGAGTGCGCAGCGTCAAGCGCATCTGCAATCTCAATGGCGAGGGACAGAACTAGTTCGGTCTCCATCGCTCTGCCGCCGATGCGATGCTTCAACGTCACGCCGTCCAGAAACTCCATGACGATGAACGAACGTCCTTCGTGCTTACTAATCTCGTGGATGGTGCAGATGTTGGGATGGTTCAGTGCCGAGGCAGCGCGAGCTTCACGGCGAAAGCGTTCGAGTGCCTGCGGGTCTTGGGCTACATCGTCAGGCAAGAACTTGAGCGCCACGAAACGACCAAGGTCGGTATCTTCGGCCTTGTAGACCACACCCATCCCGCCGCCGCCCAGCTTCTCGACGATGCGGTAGTGGGAGATGGTCTGCCCAATAAGTTGGGTGGGTGTGCCCATTGGCAGGAATGTTATGCCGCAAAGGTTGGCGGGTCAATGCAGAAGACCCTGGCGACAGGAACGTCTGTCCCTGCTCCCAAGAGCGCGTCTTGGCCGATTGGCGGAACCTCTTGCCCCTATCACACCATTCAAGCCAGACACGGCAATTGCACTTCCGATACGTTCGGTTGGATTTGTGGGCACAGTCCGCGCTGTGCCTTCGCCAAAGTGTGACTACGATCATGGACTCGTCCCTTCACAGTCCAATACTCGGAAGCGACGAATTTCTGCGAAAAACAAAAAACCATCGCCTGAGCGATGGCACAAAACACCCCAACCACTTACAGTTCTATTCATGTACCAAACAGCACGCCAAGTCACCTCATTTTCGAGTTACGGGACACCTTAACGGACATTCTCTGACGGGTTAATAGAATCGAAGTTCGTTTTTGCTGTGAGAGGGCGACCGGCTTTCGCGAGTCGTTCCAGATTGCCCTGCCTGCTTTGCCGCCACAGCCGGCTGAAACTTCTCGGGTACTCAGGTTTTGGCTCGCTGCTCCCAAGTCATTTTCGGTTCGTAGGAGCTATAGACCTTGGCAAAGTCTTGCTAGGAAGAGCCTTGGGCCGCCTCATTGCTACACCAAACATCACTTGTGCTCGATGCCGCCGGCTCGGGACTCCGTCACGTTGAATCTCGCCGGTAGTTGTGCGAAATTGTCCTGCCCATCCCGGAGGGCCCGCGCGTAATGAGTTGTAATCGCAAACACTGGTAGCGCTTCCGTAATCAGAGACCTGCAAGCTGGTGGGTCAGAATTGGAACCACGCCCAGGCTTTGCTTTACTGCGGAACTGCTGTGCCAGGTTACGGGCCGACTGCAATTAGGGCAACTATGCCGGTTGATCCAAGGTCAAATTTCGCTCGCCAATTAGGCTTGTTTGACACCACCCTGCTAGTCATGGGCGGAATCGTAGGTTCAGGTATTTTCATTAATCCCTATGTGGTCGCGCAACAGGTTCACACTCCCGCGCTCATCCTGGGAGTTTGGATTTGCGGCGGGATTGTCGGTTTGGGCGGCGCATTCATCTGGGCTGAACTGGCGGCGATTCTGCCAGACGTGGGCGGCCAGTACGCATACTTGCGCGATGCCTACCATCCGGGCGTGGCGTTTTTGTATGGATGGGTACTGCTGCTGGTCATCCAGACCGGGGGCATGGCGGCAGTCTCGATTACCTTCGCACGCTACTTCCTGGAACTTTCCGGTGCGCACGCGCCAGAGTGGATGGTAGCCGCCGCGGCATTGGGCGTTTTGACGTTTGTCAATTGCCTGGGCATAAAAGCCAGCGGACGCACACAAAGCGTGCTGATGCTGATGAGAATCGGCGCCATTTCCGCATTGGTGATTGGCGGCGCGGCTTTTACCGGCAGACATGCGGCTCCAACCGTCGCCGAGCGGGGCTGGTCGTTGCCCTCCTTGGGTGCCGCAATGGTACCGGTGCTGTTTGCCTACGGAGGATGGCAAACTGCAAGCTTTATAGCGCCTGAAGTTAAAGACCCGACTCAAAATCTGCCACGCGGCCTGGTCATCGGAGTAATGGGAGTGGTGGCGCTCTACGTCGCCGTGAACTGGGTCTGCTTGGACTCGCTCGGTCCGCAACGCATGGCAGCAACCCACACTCCAGCCACGGCTGTGATGCGCCTGGCGCTGGGCCAGCAGGGTGCCACCTTCATCGCGGGCGCGATTGCCATCTCCACCTTGGGGTTCCTCAGTCAGTCGATTCTGACCGCGCCGCGCGTATACTTTGCGATGGCAAATGACGGACTGTTTTTCCGTGCTGTGGCGTGGCTCCACCCGCGCACACGCGTTCCCGTCGTAGCTATAATCCTGCAGAGCGTGTGGACAATTGTTATCGCTCTATCCGGTCGCTATGAGCAAATCCTGAACTATGTCGTTTCCATGGACTTTTTGTTTTTCGGGCTGACCGCGGCCACGCTGTTCGTCTTCCGACGCCGGATTGCCCGCGGCACCATGAGGGCCGGGTGCGGCTATCGCGTGCCGGGCCATCCCCTGACGACCACACTGTTCGTTCTGATATGCGGTTGGGTCGTTTGCAATACAATCTACCGTTATCCGAAAAACTGCCTCATCGGCTACGGCCTGCTGCTCGTGGGTGTACCGGTGTACTGGCTTTGGAGCCGTCGAAACTCGCAGCCCATTTAACATTTTAGGAGTGATCAGGAACCGGTATGAACCACTCGCAAGGCGAGGCATTTTCGCGCTACTTGGCATGGGCCAAGCAGTGCTCGGACGCGCCGTTTAATCTGGCCTCTAGCGGAGTATTGGATTATCCCCTGTCCGAACTACCGGTGCTCATGGAAGACCTGGAAATCAGCGGCACTGGATCTTACGGCTACCAGCCGCTGATAAAGCGATTGGCGGCGAAAGCAGGCGTTCCCGAGGAGTGCGTCCTCTATACGCTCGGCGCCTCCATGGCCAACTATGTGGCATTGACCGCCCTCATCCACCCAGGTGACGAGGTGCTGGTTGAGAACCCCACCTACGATCCGCTGCTGGCGGTTCTCGACCACCTTCGCGCTAAGGTACAGCGATTCGAACGTCGTGCGGACAAAGGCTTTCGCTTGGGATTGGGGGAACTGGAACGCAAACTCACGCCCAGAACCTGCCTCGTGATCCTCTGTAACCTGCACAACCCAAGTGGGGCGCTGACCGAGGACGCTACTTTACGTGAAATTGGAGATATGGCGGCGAAAGTGGGCGCGCGAGTGATGGTAGACGAGGTTTATCTTGAGACCTTGTTCGACCAGCGGTGGCGCTCTGCATTTCATCTTGGACCCAACTTCGTGGCAACCAGCAGTCTGACCAAAGCATACGGGCTGAGCGGCCTCCGATGTGGGTGGATTCTGGCCTCCCGGGAGCTGGTCGATCGCATGTGGCAGGTGGTGGATTTGACCTATGGCATCCCGGCGCATCCGGCGGAACGCCTGGCGGTGATTGCACTTGACCATCTCCATCGCATACGCGACCGTGCCCGGTCCCTGCTAGAAACCAATCGTGCCATGATCAATCAATTCCTGGCCGATCATCCTCAACTGGAATGCGAGCCCAGCCGTTTCGGTACCACTGTCTTCCCACGGCTCAGAACTCTCAAGGCCGCCGAATTCGTCACTCTATTACGGGAGCGATTTGAGACTAGCGTGGTTCCGGGCGCCTTTTTCGAGCAGCCGCAATTTATTCGCATTGGGTTCGGCAGACAAACAGAGATGGTCCGCGCAGGATTAGAACGGATCAGCGCCGCGCTCAGCACCTTGGCTCCGGTTCAACCATAAAGCTCATCCAGGCCGAGGCGCGAGACTCCCGTCTGAAGTCGCCTCCAGCGGAGAGGGATTTGTCCTGTCAATGGGTCGTGGCTCTTAAGAGCGTTTTTCAATTTGCAGTTGAAAAAATCGCACTAGCACCATTGCAGTGATGATGCATTTTTCCCAGGCCAACTGGCGGCATCTCTCGCAAGTCTGAGGACGGAAATCCCACATCTTCCTGGCGTCTTCCCGCTCATGTGGTGCCAGGTGCTCGAAGAGCATCTCTCTGAGCTTCCATCGCGCCTTGCGCTCCCATGCGGGTTTACATTCGAGCACCTCTGCCCGCGGAGGCGCGAATCTCGCCTGTGCCGCGAAGAACCGTGAGCTTCACGATCAGTCCATACATGCAGTTCCTCCCAACGCCGTTGCATCAGGCTTTTTGCCTAGACCGCAAATCCATCCTTTGCCGCGTTCCTCGAATACCTGAACATCTGAATAGCCCGCATTGACAAAGAGTCCCCGATGCTCATCGACGCTCAACAACGACATGCCCGTTCGTGACGCGTACTTTTCCGCCAGCTTCGCTATTCTCGTGTTCGCTCCCTTATAGACCTCGGCGATGATGATGAGCTTGCCGCCCGGTTTAAGCACTCTGAAGATTCGGCGCATGTCCGTGGGCAAGTTCGGCCACCAGAAGTGCGTTTCCACTGCGGTCACGAGATCGAACATTTTGTCCGCAAACGGCAGCTTAGACACGGACCCATGTCGCACTTCAATGCGCCCAATTTCGACCCAGTGGGCATTCATGCTCTTGCTTGCGGCGACACTCGCCTCCGAATAATCGACCCCGTAAACCTTCCCTTGCGTTGCGCGTTCCGCCAGCTTTCTGAGCGTCCTGCCGCCGCCGCAGCCCACATCCAGAATCGTGTAGACCGGCTCTATCGAAATGTGACTCAAGCCCCAATCTGTAAGCTTGGAATGCCGCGAATTCATGTTCCATAGAAGGAGCCGCCCCAGCCATCCTCGCGGCTTTTTGCATTGGCTCACACGTTCGGCTTTGGCATCGATTGTCGGCATGCGCCCAGTCTAACGCCCGCGATAGCCGTGTGCGAGGGCTGCACTGCGTTGACCTTTCTTCTTGTCCGACCTACCATTTTCGCCAATGGGCACATCCACCCAACTCATCGGGCAGACCATCTCGCACTCGCGCATCGTCGAAAAGCTGGGCGGAGGCGGGATGGGTGTGGTTTACAAGGCTGAAGATGTATCCTTGCGTCGATTTGTGGCGCTGAAATTCTTGCCGGATGAACTCACTAAAGATTCCCAAGCCCTAGCCCGGTTTCAGCGAGAGGCGCAGTCTGCTTCCGCATTGAACCATGCGAATATCTGTACCATTTACGAATCAGCCAGCAGGAGGGCAAGCCCCTCGTCGTCATGGAGTTTCTGGACGGCATGACGCTGAAGCATTGCATCGACAATCATCCGATGGACACGGACCTGATTTTCTCCCTTGCCATCGAGGTCGCCGATGCGCTTGATGCCGCCTTCGCCGATCACGTCGGGCGTGAGCTTCGCTCCGACCCTTGCGACTTGTGGATGGTGACAGCGTAAGCCAGGAAGACTTCATCCAGTTCGCCAAAATCGTATTTCACTATCCGGTCATCGAAACGGATGGCAACCTGCTGCTCGACCAAATCAACCCAGCCGAACCTCTCAACGCTGGGCTCTCCCGGCCGAACTGGGTTCAGGACCCGCTGGAGCGTGGCGTTCAATTCGCGCGCCCCGAGCGATCCCCGGTTCATGGGGCAGAGGACTTGCACATCGCGAATGGGGTCTAAGCCGAACCGTTCTGGAATCCTCTCCTCTACCAGGTTGACCAGTGTGGCGACGATCTTTTCCGGCTCATCCCGCTCGACAAAATGAAAATCGGAATTCGGGTCGGCTACGCGCATGTCTGGCATTTGCCCCTGGCGAATCCGGTGCGCGTTCGTGATGATCTAGCTTTTCGCCGCTTGCCGGAACACTTCGGTGAGACGCACGGTAGGCACCACGCCGCTGTCGATCAGGTCATGGAGCACTGTGCCCGGACCTACAGATGGAAGCTGGTCTACGTCGCCGACCAGAATTAGTCCGGCGCTGAGTGGAACCGCCTGCACCAGGGAATGCATCAGCGGCACGTCCACCATCGAGGTTCATCGACGACAAGCAGACCGCAAACAAGGGGGTTGGACTCGTTGCGGGTAAACGGACCCGTTCCGGCGTCGATCTCCAGCAGGACGGTGCAAGAAAAGATTGGATAGTGCCAGCACCGGCGCAGGCGCTATGCGGAATCCTCCCTGGTTGGCCGGTCGGGAAGACTGCCGCAGCTACTCTGACACCAGTTGAATCGACGGTGGGACAAGGAAAGCCCACAGACTTAAGTGTTCATGGGCTTTCGCTGCATTATGCGAACTGAAACGGAGGCACGTTTTTCTATCGTTTCAGATCACACCCCGCATTGCGACGGATGATTCTCATCCTCATATCTGGGTAATTCGGCAGGTCAAAGTACATGACGCGCTTAGACAGACGAAGCCGAACACTCTGACCGGGGTTGAACGGCGAATAATTGAACACCGTCTCATAGCGGCCAACGTGGGTCTGACCACTCACGCAGATCGAGACATCGTAGGCGTAGTACCGGGTAGCGAGGGGCGCATCTGCCAGGTTACTACCGCCCATCGTGAAGTCGGGGAACTGGATTTTTACCTTCTGAGTATCGGTTACGACTCCTTGCACGTATTGCTTGGACTGATCCCGCGACACGGCGGCATAGAGCGTAGGTACCACTATCAGAAATAGCGCGACGGCGATCCAGGAAATTTTTTTCATGATCTCCTCCATCGTGCTTTCTCATGATATTCCGATCAGCATACTGCCGTCTGTGATCTGGGCACAGGTCGTTG
Organism: Terriglobales bacterium; assembly: GCA_030040855.1. Lineage (GTDB taxonomy): Bacteria > Acidobacteriota > Terriglobia > Terriglobales > Acidobacteriaceae > JAFAGX01. The sequence goes on along the minus strand of JASHSL010000305.1, from coordinate 1,752 downwards.
CGCACGACCAACTGCCCGCAGGCAGCGCAGACGTGCCTGGATGAAAGTGGTAGAAAGGCTTCTTCTCGATGGGATTCGCCGCCAGAGAAGAAACTGCGCCGTAGATCAGTGTGAGCAGCTTTCTCTCGCGGTGCAGCCGCGTGCGGCACCAGCCAAAACTGCCTGGAGTCAGAAGACGCCGGCGCTCACAGACATTACAGCGGATCTTGCTGCCGACTTTCTCGGAAAGCTGCCCCTCGCGGACAAAAACATTTTCCGTGTCACCAAGGAGGGCGAGGGCAGAACGTGGCTCCGGCGGATTCACGGGCCTACAATTCATAGAGAGTCTTTCTTCGTTCAGTATAGGCTCGCCTGGCGGGTGAGGTTAGGTAGAGTGGGACGATGATTGGCAAGTTATTCCTGGAGAGAGAAGCCCGACTAAGTCGGGGTGACCGAGGCTGCCGGATCTGCGGCGTTCCCTCGCATCCGATGAGTGAAACCCTCGGGCTTTGCCTCAACTGCATCCGCACTCATCCGAATGAAGCCCTCCGCCTTGGGCAGTCGGTCCATGCCGAGAGCCGGCAAGCCTTCGATCTTCCCCCTGCAACTCCGCAGGAGACCGACGGCCTCCAATGTGTCTTATGCAGCCGCCAGTGCCGCATAACCGAGGGTAAGCGTGGATACTGTGGGCTGCGCACCGTGTGCGACGGTCGCTTGATTCACCTGGGTACCGCGCGGCGCGGCGTGCTGCAATGGTACCGTGATCCCCTGCCAACCAACTGCGTGGCGGATTGGGTGTGCCGCGGTAGCCGGCAGTTGGGTTATCACAACCTTGCTGTTTTCTATGCCAGCTGTACCCTCAACTGCCTGTTCTGCCAGAACTGGCACTTCCGCGAAGTCTCCGTCCCGCCCTCCGCCGGGATCAGCGCCGAACAGTTAGCGGATGCGGCCGATCCATCCACCTTCTGCGCTTGTTTCTTCGGGGGCGACCCTGCCTCTCAGATGCCGCACGCTCTTGCGGCAGGGCAGCGGCTGGCGGCAAAGGGGGTCACTGTATGCTGGGAGACCGCCGGTACATCGCATCCCAAGCTGCTTGACCGGGCAGTGGAACTCTCTTTGGCAAGCGGGGGCTGCATCAAGTTTGACCTCAAGGCCTACGACGAAGTCTTGCACCTCATTCTGACAGGGGGATCGAACCGCCAGACGCTGGACAACTTCGCTCGGGCGGCCCGCCGCTTCGAGGAGCGTCCGGATGCACCGCTGGTACTGGCCAGCACCTTGCTGGTGCCCGGCTATGTGGATGCCGAGGAGGTGGGGCAAATTGCGCGGTTCATTGCCAACCTGAATCGCAGAATTCCCTATGCATTGTTGGCATTTGCACCACACTTCTATATGCCAGACCTGCCTCGGACCTCGACCCGCCACGCGCTGGAGGCTGAAAGAGCAGCGAGGATCGCTGGTCTGCTTGACGTACGTATTGCCAACCGCCATCTGCTCTCGGAGGATTACTGAGCCGGTCGCGGGGCAACATCTAGCTCGGTTACGAATTCTATGCGGATTCCTTTTCTCTATCGGAGGTCAAAAACTTGCGCTTTGGTGATTTCACTTTCGGCTCTCTCGAGATCGAGGGCCGCACCTATGAATCAGCGTGGGAGGGCTATCGCGCCAAGTGATATAAGGCCCCAGATGTGCGCCACCTTGATTAGCGCCACGGTCTGGTCCCTGCTTCGTGATTGCCTAGGCTTAGCCATGCCGTAACGGCCGTCGAAAAAC
>JASHSL010000304.1 GCA_030040855.1 Terriglobales bacterium | reverse complement strand
CCCGACCAATTCTTTTCAAGAACTTGCAAATTCGTCGGGTCATGCGGGTTTACACAAAAGGGTTTACACCGTCCGGACCGGCTGCTGGCCCGGTGTAAACTCCCGCCAAACACTGGCGGCGGCTAAACTCACAGCTTCCACTCGCTCTTCCCACCACGTCCGGTTGTAAACGTTTTGCGTCACATCCACCGTAGCGTGGCCCATGTTGTCCCGCGTTACTTCGCCTTCTCTTAGCCTTGAGCATCATCCCGGCGTCGCCTCCGAAAAAGCACTACGTTATCCAGGAGTTTCTGCGACCGATTCACACACGCCGACCTCGCAATACTCACAGCCGACATGTATGATTGCCGCCAAGCTAACGAGGCCACGAAACCGATCCTCTTGCCGCCAGGCCGTCTTCAGCGTGCAATGTTCTGTCGCCGTCGCTGCTCACTTGCCTTCATCATTTCGTTCAGGTCCGCCGCTGGCCGAATCTCGAAAATGCTGCCGTACTTCAGGGCCGGATGCTGCGCCATGAGCTGTACAGCATGATTCATGTCCCGCGCCTCAAGAACGAGAATGCCGCCGAGTTGTTCCTTGGTTTCCGCATAGGGACCGTCCGTGGTTGCGATTTTGCCGTTCTTCCAATACAGGGTCAAGGCGGTTTCCGGAGGCTGAAGCGCTTCGCCACCAGCCCAATGCCCGTTGGCGCGAAGATAGTCGTCGTATTCAAAGCACGTCTCGAACATCGCGTGTTGCTCGCCCTCGCTCATGCCTTCGAATTTGCCCTTCTCCATGTATCCCAAACAGATGTATTTCATTGTTCTTCTCCTCTTGGTGGTGGCCAGCAGCACAGCCTTGCGTTCATCCTATAGTCGTCGCCGCGATGCCGGCGCCCTGTCGGATGTAGATCAGGCGATCTTGGTCACGGTTTACCAGCGGTCGCAGCGGGACCCAGCGCCGCAATATGCTGGACGCGCCCTTTGCACAGTTCGGCTTAGCGATCTTCTGTTCCGTCCGACCACCGTTGCACAGGAACCGCGAAAATAGTCAGGTGCTCCCATGTCTCGTTAAAACCAAGGATGGGGGAATCCGGCAGACCCGCTCCCCAGGTTGCGGGGTCGGTGTGCGAATAGAAAAACATGAGGTGGGGATGCCAGTGTCCGACGCTGTCATTGCCGTATCCTTGCTTCGACAGCATGTAGCACATCGCCCCGGGTTCCATTGCCGGCAGTTCTTTTTTGTCGATGGCAGCGGCGATGGCGTCGACCATCTGAGCTTTCGTGCGTCCCGCCAGGACCAAGTCAGTCCTTTTGATGGTGCGTAGAAGGTAGGAACGTGCGCCTGCCGCATTAAGACACATCGGCGCCCGCACTTTCGGATTCCAAAAGTCAGGATTATCAGGTGCGGAAGTCCACGAACGTTCCACGATGCACACGAAACCGTTTTTGCCTTTGACTGCTGTTTTGAAACCATGGCGTCCAAGAACCAGGACCTCTGCATCGCGTGAAATGGACTCCGGCGCCGCGCTGCGCGCCATCGCGATCTCGGCAGTTCGGTCCATGAGATACTGCTCAATCGGGGCCTTGTTCGGATACGGTGTCGTGGCATCCTGTGCCATCGCTTGGTACGCCGTAGCGAGCACAACAAGCAGTGCGAAGCTTTTGACTGCGATTGCGCCAACCCTCTTTTTCCGCATTGTTTTCCTCCTGTGAATGAGCTAAGTCCAATACATTGATATCAACAAACAGCCCAAGCGGGTTCTCTTACCGTCAAGGTAGCGGGGCCGCGAAACCGATCCTTTTTCTGTCAGGCCGTCTTCAGCGTGCAGACTTCTGTCGCCGGCGCTGCTCGCTGGCCTTCAGCATTTCATTCAAGTCCGCGGCCGGCCGTATCTCAATCGGTCCAAGTCCATACTTAAAGCCTGGAAGCTGTGAGATAACCTGCATGGCGTGATTGAGGTCACGCGCCTCAAGGATGAGAATGCCGCCGAGCTGTTCCTTGGTTTCCGCATAGGGACCGTCCGTAGTGGCGACTTTGCCGTTTTTCCAGTACAGGGTCAACGCCGTCTCCGGAGGCTGAAGAGGTAGTTCGGCAACAACATGCCCGTTGGCGCGCAGATGGTCGTTGTGCTCGAAGCATTCGTCGAGCACTGCGTGTCGCTCGTCCTCGGTCATACCTTCAAATGTTCCTGGCTTGATGTATCCCAAACAGATGTATTTCATTGTTCTTCTCCTCGTTCTCCTGCTCTGGTGGGAGCCAGCACCACAGCCTTGCGCGCTGGATCGTTCATCCTATAGTCGTCGCGCACGGAGAAAATCGACAGCAGAAGCGAACTATTTTTATTTCAATTTCCTGGAGTTTTATTCAATTCCTCGAGCCGCCTCGCGAGAAAACGGCGCTCTGGTTCCTGTCGCGCCAGGGCGAGCGCCTTCTCATACGAAGCGCGGGCCTCCGGAATCCGCCCCAATCTGCGACACAGATCCGCACGGGCAGAGTGCGCGAGGTGATACTGGGAGAGGTCCCCGCGCGCCAGCAAGTCATCGATAAGACAAAGACCCTGCTCCGGACCTTCGCACATTGCAATGGCCACCGCCCGGTTCAGTTCGACCACCGGGGAGGGCTGAATCCGAAGCAACTGGTCGTACAGCAGCGTAATCTGGCGCCAGTCCGTGGATGCCACGGAGGAACTCCCGGCGTGAACGGCCGCAATGGCCGCCTGCAGAGTGTAGGCGCCGAAGCGGCGCGATCGAAGTGCGCTTTCGGTGAGCGCGATGCCTTCGGCGATCTGCTCCCTGTTCCACAACGACCGCTCCTGCTGCTCCAGCAGGATCAGGTCTCCGTCGGGAGAGGTTCTGGCGGCGCGGCGCGACTCCTGCAGTAGCATCAACCCCAACAGGCCCATGACCTCGGGTTCCGTTATTTGGAACGTCTGAAGCAGGTCGAGCAGGAGCCTGCCCAGACGGATCGCCTCGCGGCTGAGTTCGGCGCCTGTCGTTTCAGCCGAGTATCCCTCGTTGAAGATCAGATATACGACTAGGAGGACAGCTCCCAACCGCGCCGATAATTCCTGCGACACCGGCACCTGGTAAGGAATTGCCTTATCGCGGATGAGAGCTTTGGCGCGCACGATGCGTTGGGCGAGCGTTGCCGGCGTAACGAGAAATGCCCTGGCAATCTCCTCCGTGGTCAGGCCGCAGATTTCGCGCAGGGTGAGCGCAACTTGGCCTTCCGGAGGCAGTGCGGGATGGCAGCACGTAAAGATCAGGCGGAGGCGATCATCCTCGATCTCCTTGCCATCTTCGACACCGAGGAAAGCTTGGTTGGTGCGCGCTGCGTTGCTCTGCGCTTCGTTCATGCGCGCTTCCGTGTAGAGCGCAAAGTCTTTCTGTGTTCCGCCGAAGCGGGCGCGCCTGCGCATCCCATCGATGGCCTTGAAACGTGCCGTTGAAATCAGCCAGGGACGCGGCTTGTCCGGAATACCGGTCTGAGGCCAGGACTCCAGAGCGGCGGCAAATGCCTCATGCATGGCTTCTTCGGCGAGATCCAGATCTCCGAGGAGGCGCACGAGCGTCGCCAGAACCCGGCCCGATTCCGATCGGTAAAGACTCTCAATGGTCGTACTGAGTTGGGTCCTGCTGAGTGGTTCGGGCACAGGCGGCGGCATCTACGCCAAACTAGCAAACGGAGTGACTGGACACAACCGCGCTCGGGTTTCTCCTATCCACAACTCAGTGGCCCGCCACCGAGGGTTTGCAGAAGGACAAACTTTCTCCGTATGAAGAAGACGGCGTTGTATGGACGGGTCGTCTTTGGCGCATCGGCAGTGCTGTTCGGTTGAGACACCCGCCGATGACGGCTCGCGCGAAGTGCGTGAATGTGAGTCCCATCGAACCAGAACCACACGGCAACAATGCGGACCGAACCATTCGGATTGTGAGTGGCAAACGACGCGATATATCGGCCGTCCAGTAGCTGCTTGACCAGTGCATCCGATAACGAAGCCATCGGAGAATCTCGTTCGGAAGTACGCATTTCTGTTGTGCGACTGCATAAGCATACATGTTAGCGGTCATCCTGCAAGAGTGGAGTCTTGCTGTCAGGAGTCAACTGTTGCAATCGGGCTTGGGGTCTACAAACGGCGCTCTGGAGACCAAAAGTGGTTTCGAGCAGATTGTCGGCAACCCGAAGCTAGCACGCCGAGCGCGATGTCGAAAAGAGGCTCGGCAAATGGGATGAACCCCTGGTGAGGGTTGCCATTCGAGGGTTTACAAACATTCCAGACTGGCGTGATCGAGCAAGAATGAGAAGGTCGAAGCGCCACTGTATGAAATTGAAAACATTCAGCACGACAACCTAATCCCTTTTTCGGGACCAGGGGGTCGGAGGTTCAAATCCTCTCTCCCCGACCAATACCTTCAGGTCCGACCCGGAGACATAGGTAACACAATGTACCGGACACATAGGTTACACCCTCGGGCCGAACGGGTTGTCCAGCGGTTCTAGCACACGCGTATCCAGATCGAAATACCCCAAATCGTAATCCATAAAGCTGACCAACCAGATATCGTCATGCACTTCCTTGATGCCGACCGCCTGGCCGGCGAAAACGGTGCTG
>JASHSL010000303.1 GCA_030040855.1 Terriglobales bacterium | reverse complement strand
CGACAAAAGAAGTGCGCACACAAGAACCAGGAACCTCATAGCACCCTAATTTTACTCCCAACTGCAGTAGCGTCACGAGAGTTTCTAGCGAGCGGGCGCAAGTTCGAGGGAGCCGGCCAACTCATAGTTCGAGATTTCCTCTCTGCGACCTAGCTTCCCATAATAGGTAACCGACGGATGGGAAACCCTCCGGCATTCGTATCCTCAATCGTAAAGGGGAAAACACAACCTGGCAGCAACCACCTCACGTAGGTGGCAAGGTGCGGCAGAAGGTGCGAATCATCTCCCGCTGCTCGGGAAGCAAACCCACGAACTCAAACCCGTGCAGGAACCCCATACGATGCCGAACCACGGCGCGCAAGAGCTGAACATCGGGTACTTGGGGAAACGCTAACTCGAGCGAAACCATCTCGCCTGCGGGCAATTCACTCGTGATCACCGCCCCCAACCCTCCTTCGCCAATTTCAAAACAGCGGCCGTGGACGGACACATATCCGTTCTCCCCCAGGACACGCACGATCAAGGAGAGCTCAGTGCGATACCGCGGCACACGGCGTTTAGCCGAGTGATTCATAATTGGCGGAGGCTAAGAGTCCAGTGTGTCGGAGGACTCAAACCGAATCTAAGCCTGGGATATCGTCACAGAAAGAAAGCCCGTTCGCAAGTGACATCGGTGTTCACCTTGGGCTTGGCCGTTTTGTGACCAAGCCGCGCGCAATCGTAAGCTCGCCCGGTCGTCGATTCCACGCTCACCAGAGATGTGAGTAGAAACAAATTTCCCGGTGTTCTGGCGGCAAAGCCTGCAGGCACTCACTCCACGAGGGGTCACATTTCTTCCCGGCTGGTTCAGGAAGGCCCAGATCCGTCTGGGATTCCGAGAAGCACACAGTCGAATGCCAGTCGGCAGGACAGGACGGCAACTCCCCGCACGGTCGAAAGAAGGCTGCCTAACATGCAGAAGTCCTGTTAAGCTAATGTCCGACGAGGCGCGGACCCGAAGCTCAAGTGGATAGAGCAATGCGCTTCGAACGCAGAGGTTGGGAGTTCAAGTCTCTCCGGGTCCGCCAGAAGATCTCTCGCCCGAGTTTTGGCTGGCCTTGAGCGGAGCAGGCTTTTCTCGTGCTTGGCTTCGGCTTACGGGTGACGCCGCTTGCCTCTCCAAATGTGATGAGCAAGAACCTTCCTCGCTGTCTGGAACAGCGAACCCACGTTTGAGAAAGGCCGATTTTCCGCGAAAACCAGTTGCGACCGACCTTTTAGGGAACTGCCGCTCAGACAGCATCTCGCTCGGTCTTCTACAATGCCTGATGGTGAAGTCCTGGGATGTCATCATCGTTGGCGGGGGAATCGTCGGACTTTCCCTGTCGCTCGCGTTACACAAACGAGGCGCGCGAGTTCTCCTGGTCGAGCGAGGAGAGCCCGGCCGCGAGGCGTCCCACGCCGCGGCTGGGATGTTGGCCGATTCCGGCTTCGAAATGCCCGCGGCCCTCGAAGCCTTGGCCAGGGCCAGTGCAAGAATGTATCCCGAGTTTGTCCACGAGCTTCAGGATGAGTCTGGGATCAAGGTGGACCTGCGGGATCAGGGTACGCTGCTCTTCCCTGCTGCTGAGGCCGTCCACGATCCTCAGGGATTGAGCGCGAACCATCCACTGCCGGCTCCACTTCGAGATCTAGAGCCCGCCGTAGCGGATGCGGACCGGCCGGCCTTGTTTTTACCCGAGCGCAGTGTCGACCCTCGTGCCCTCTCTGCCGCGGCCTTGAAGGCCGCCAAGCACCGCGGGGTGGATATATCGTCCGGGTCCGCGGTTAGGAACCTGCTCGAGTCGCACGGCAGAGCGGAAGGAGTGGCAACGGATCGCGCCGACTATTACGCACCGATTGTGGTGAATTGTGCTGGAGCCTGGGCGGGACAGTTGCCGCCACTCGAGTTTCCCACTCGTCCGGTCAAGGGACAAATGCTCTGCCTTGCCGGGCGAGACTTCGTCCGCCATGTCATCCGGGCGCCGGAGGTCTATCTGGTGCCACGAAGCGACGGGCGAATTCTGATTGGATCGACACTCGAGGAAGCCGGTTACGACAAACGCGTGGATGCAGACGTCATCCATCGCATGCATGCGGCCGCAGTTGCCCTATGCCCTTCTCTGGCGCATTCACGGCTGCTCGAGGCCTGGGCAGGGTTGCGCCCGGGAACGCCGGATGGCTTGCCCCTTCTTGGACCGACCAGTAAGCCCGGATACTTCGTGGCGGCCGGGCACTTCCGGGATGGCATTCTGCTCGCTCCGGTGACGGCAACTGTCATGGCGCAAGTGGTTACGGGCGTCAAACCTGAGCATGAGATCGCGCCCTTTTCTCCGGCGCGTTTTGCCGGTCTTGCCGGCCTCGGCACCCCAGGGCCTTAGATCACCGAGAAGCTTCGTCCGAGGTGCTGCGGCGCAGTGATCGAACCGGGCCAACCTCTCAGCCCTCCAGAAAGGCTCCTGAAGTCATAGAGCTCGAACACCCATGAAGTGATTGCCGTTACAAGTTGACCATCATTGTTGACCAAGTTGGATTTTTGCTTGAGGAACGGTTCTTATGGAAGAGATCGCGATTCCCGAGTTCAAGGCGAAATGCTTGGCCATTATGGAACGCGTAACTAAGACTAAGAAGCCAGTGCGGATCTTCTCCGCCGGCGGATCGCGAGTTCCACCCCGACGAAAGCTGCTGGCCTTCCCTGACCTAAGAGAGATCGGGCGATGACCGCTTTGTCTCAGTCGCCACGCTTGTTCGCTTGTGCTTTCAGTTGCAGGTTTCAGCGAGAGGCGCCGAGGTCAAATCCAGGCACTTACCCCTTGCTCGAGGCCGCCAAATTCCGCCCGTGGCTCAGGTATACTGGAGGGCTCGCCTGCCGATCAATGCCGCGTGGGTTCCGCGAGAAAGAGGATCATCTATGGCTTCCCCAGCAGTGGCTTTTGCCCGTGAGAATCATCAGCGTTTCTTAAGTGAGCTGAAGGACCTGCTTCGTATCCCGAGTGTGAGCACCTCGGAAGAGCACAAGTCCGACGTGCAGAAAGCGGCCGACTTTGTCGCCGCCGAGCTCCGCAGAATTGGGATGGAAAATGTGGAGGTCGTCCCCACCAAAGGCCACCCGCTCATTTACGCGGATTGGCTGCATGCCCCGGGAAGTCCCACCGCGCTGTGCTACGCACACTATGATGTGCAGCCTCCAGACCCGCTCGACGAATGGGTGAGCCCACCGTTTGAGCCGACCGAGCGCAACAACAACCTTTACGCGCGCGGGGCGGTGGACGACAAAGGGCAGCTGTGGATGGAGATCAAGGCGGTCGAGGCTCTGATGAAGGGCCACGGCGGCAAACTTCCCCTCAACCTCAAGTTCATCATTGAGGGCGAAGAGGAGGTGGGAGGCGAGTCCATTGCGGAATACGTGCGCAAACAGAAAGCCAAGCTGCGCGCCGATTTTGCTCTGGTTTGCGACACCGAGCTGTTTGCCCCCGATCTCCCCACTTTGTGCGTCGGGCTGCGCGGCTTGGTCTACACGGAGATTGAGGCGCTGGGCCCGAAGACGGATCTGCACTCGGGCATGTATGGCGGCGTCGCTCCCAACCCGTTCTTCGGGTTGATCGAAATCCTCAGCCAGCTGAAGGACTCGAAGGGCAGGATTCTGATTCCGGGCTTCTACCGTGACGTGAAGAAGCCGTCCACCGATGAGCTGAAGGCCTGGAAGCGGTTGCCCTTTAACGAAGAGCATTATCGCAAGACAGAGGTCGGATCCAAGGTGTTAATCGGCGAACCGGGCTTTTCGGTTCTGTATCGCACCTGGGCACGCCCCACGCTGGAGGTTCACGGGATGCCCGGGGGGTTCACCGCTCCCGGTGCCAAGACCGTCATTCCGGCGCGCGCCGCAGCCAAGGTCTCCATGCGGCTCGTGCCCGATCAAGACCCGGACGACATTTTGAAGCGCTACACCAATTACGTGAAGAAACTCACGCCCAAAGGGATTGAAACCAAGATCAAAGTCTGGAGCAAGGGGCCGGCTTGTGTGGTCGGCACCGAGAACCCGTATATCAAGGCCGCGACCCTGGCGATGCACGATGTCTTCAAGGATGTCTTCAAGAAGGATACCGTGTTCATCCGCTCCGGCGGCTCGATTCCGATCGTGACCGATTTTCAGGATGTGCTGAAGATACCCAGCGTCATGATGGGGTTTGGCCTACCCGACGATAATCTCCATGCACCCAACGAGAAGTTCCATATTCCAAACTTCTATCGGGGCATTGAATCGATCTGTCTGTTTTTCGAGAAGCTAAGCCGCACTTAGCCAGCCGGGGCATGCCCGAGAGGAGGCGAAGGGAGCGAATTCGCTTTGCCCTGCGGTGCCAGGATTCGCTCGGCGCGACGGCCGGAGGCACCCAAGCTAGGGTGTTACCTCGAACACCGTGCCATCGTCATACGTGCCCCCCTCGGCCGTCGTGCCATAGAGGTTGCCCGCGACATCGAAGATGAGCCCAGCGTAGGGATTGATCCCGTCCCTGCCGTCATGGGCGAAGTGATGCAGCACCTTCTCCGTCCAAGGTTCGCCCGCGGTAGGCGTCAATTCGAACACGGTCCCGGAGTTATGGGCGCCGCCATTGAGGGTCGTGCCGTAGAGATTGCCGGCGGCGTCCAAGATCAAGGCAGCGTAAGGATTGTACCCGTCCTTGCCTCTCGCGCTGAAGCTATGGAGCAGCCTCTCGGCCCAGGTACCCGAGGTTGCGGTCAACACAAAAACCGTTCCATCGTCGTAGGTGCCGCCCGCGTAGGTGGCGCCGTAGAGATTGCCGGCAGTATCCAAGACTAGGCCCGCGTAGGGATAGTAGCCGTCCTTGCCGTTAGTGTTGAAGCTATGCAGCACCTTCTCGGTCCAGCTCCCGTCCTCGTTGGGTCTCAACTCGAACACCGTACCGTCGCCGTATAGGCCGCCATATAACGTCGTACCGTAGAGATACCCGGAGGCATTCAAGATCAGGCCGGCCTCGGGATAGAACCCGTCCCTGCCGTTGAAGTTGAAGCTGTTGTTGAAACTACGCAGGACCTTTTCCCTCCAGCTGCCATCGTCGTTAGGTGTCAATTCGAACACGGTGCCAACTGAATAAAAACCCCCCAGATTCGTCGCACCGTAGAGATTGCCGGCAGCATCGAAGACCAGATTGGCGCAGGGATAGTACCCGTCCTTGCCGTTGTTCGTGAAGCTATGGAGCACCTTCTCGGTCCAGCCCCCGCTTGCCGTGGGCATCAACTCGAACACGGTCCCGTAGCCATGAGCGCCTCCGTAATATGTGGTGCCATAGAGATTGCCGGCAGCATCGACGATGAGACCAGATTGGGGATCGAACCCATACCTGCCGTCGTCGTGGTTGAAGGTATAGAGCAGTTGCTCCGTCCAGCGGAGATCCGCGGCGAGCGTCAAGCCGAATATCGTGCCGCACCCGCTTCCGCCGCATCCCTGTCCGCCCTCGGAGGTCATGCCGTAGAGGTGGGTGCCCGAGGCGCCGAGGATCAGGCCGGCATAGGGGTAGTAGCCTTGCTTGCCGTTAAAGCTGTACAACACCTTTTCGCGGGCAGCTGCCCAGGTGCTCGTGACCGATAATGCGACCGTAAGGACGGCCACAATCACGCTTTTTCTGATAGACAGCTTCTTCGCTCGCATCCGGGAGTCCTCCTTTGTACCCTCCGCCCTTTTTTTGCCACGGACGGAATGCCCCTGTCGTGGTCTCTGCGCCTTTCGATCCGCTATTGAATGGAGAGCAGGTGAGCCTTAAATCCCGAACCGTACGTGCTGGTCGGATTGCCGGCGGCATTGGTTATCAGCGATGGCCCAGAGACGCAACCAAAAGGGTTCCATGACCACAACCAGTAGCCAATGCTGGGCGTCTGGTCGTCCGCCCACTTCATCAACCGATCGATGTAGGAAGACGTACAAGACCCCTGGTATCCCATCTCGTCGACGATCACCGCGTGTCCAGCAGCCAAGATGGGCGCGAACACGCGGTTCCAACAGGGGGTGTCTTCGCATGCAAGGCCATCGAAATAGATGTGAACGCCCGCGATGATCTTGCCTTCGGGGTCGGCAGGCATGTATCGCAGCCAGTCATTGAGTTGGTTCGACCACTCCAAACCCGCAATGATGATGGGATTTTTCGCCCCCGTGGCCCGTACCGTGTTCACCACAGACTGAGTTCCAACTACCTCCCAAGCGCCTAAGTTGCCAACCTGGGGGGTTCGGCATCCACCGCGCAAATAACACCGCCAAGAGTCTGCCGTAGGGTTACTGTTGCCGAGATACGGCTCGTTGATCAGGTTGAAAATCACCGACGCATTGCCTTTGAACGTG
>JASHSL010000302.1 GCA_030040855.1 Terriglobales bacterium | reverse complement strand
TTCACCTCTCCGTTGTGGCTGACTCCGGTCACCGGAGCGTTGGCGAAATAATTGCCCGGCACAGCGGGACCGGTCAGTATGTTGGACGGCCACAGGTTGTTCAACAGACTGGTCGCAACAGGATTGACCGGTATTCCGTAATAGGAGAGTAAACCCCGAGCCTCGGCTTGATAGGCCAACGAAGGCACGGTGGTGCTGGCGCTGTTAGCAAAGAAGATGTTATTCCACTCGTAAGACACAAAGAAGAAGGCTTTGTTTTTGACGATGGGTCCACCGAGGGAGAATCCGGCGTTTTGTCCGCGCTCGGCGGCCTTTTTCGTCCCGGGTGGCGCAAAGGGGTTGTTCACGGCAAAGAATTCGTTTCGATTGAAGTAATAGGCTGAACCGTGCAAAGAATTGGTGCCGGACTTGAGGGCCAGGTTGACCGTCCCACCAGGATTGCGCCCGGTCTCCGGGCTCGAGGTCGTGACCATGGAAAATTCTTCGATAGAATCCATGGGAAGAATGGTACCGGCCAGACTCGATATTCCGCTTTGATTGACGGCTTGCAGATTCCACCAGATATCGTTGTTGTCCGTGCCTTCGATTTGATAGTTAATCTGATTCGGACGGGACCCGTTGACACCGAGAAAGCCGACGCTCGGAAGGCCGTAACCGGCGGCGCCGGGTGTAAATGCTTCGAACTCGCTGAAATCACGCCCGTTGATGGGAACGTCCTGCACCACTTTGTCGGGGATGATCGTGGTCTGGTTGACTGTCGTGGTGTCCAGAGACACATCTGCGGCATTGGCTTGCACCTCGACCTTGGCAGCGACCGACACCAGTGTCAACTTCGCCGCGATGGTATACATGCCGCCGGCGGAAACCGGAACATTGGTCATCTTGAGCGCCTGAAATCCCCGGGCCGTCACCCCCACGTCGTAGGTTCCGAGAGGCAGATCCTGGAAGGCAAATTGACCGGCGCTTGAGGACACCGTTCGGTAGACAGCATTGGTGGCAGTATCGGTCGCCGACACGCTGGCATTCGCCACCACCGCACCCGATGGATCGGTTACCGTACCGTTGATACCACCGCGAAAGTTCTGCGCACCGAGTTCGGCAGGCGTCAAAAGGACCAATAAGAAAGCGCACATGCTCGAGCTGACTCCTCGATATGTCGATGACATGGGATCTGTCCTTTCAAGAGGTATCGCCACCTCACTGTCCAACTCTTGATGTCTGTCACGGACGAAACAATCAAGCAGCCGTTTTGCAAAAGAATCCGCGGGTATCTGATCGGGGCGGTTCCGCTGCCGCAGAACCCATTCCTTCCCCTTGCCCGGGAAGAATACAGGTTACAACTATATGGCTAATGTGAGTTGTAGCTGAGTTTTCGCTGAGTAGGCTGGCTTCTCACTTTGCGATGAGATCGAGCGCGTCCTCCAAGGCCGAGATTACCTCGGCCATGATCCGGTCATCAATGGCCGTGGAAAGCGCGATGATCCCCCCCGGGCCCATGTGGATGCCATAGTTGAGGCAAGCCAGGTGGAAGCGCTGGCTAAGCTCCGGGTTCGGTACATTGGGGCCCGGCTTCAAAGGATCCCGGCTAAAATGCACGCCCATTACCGAACCGTTGCCGGGCACGGCCAAGGGCAGTCCCAGCCGGGCCGCCCGCTTTTCCAGCGCGCCTCTCAACCTCGCCGCGAGTTCGTCCATCTTCGAGATTCGTGCGGCGGTCAGATCTTCGATGGTAATGAGCCCGGCGATCGAGCCGAGGACGTTGCCGTTGAACGATCCACCGTGGTAAATACCGTCGGACCGGCCAGGATCGGCAAGCTGCATGATTTCTCGCCGCGCTCCCACCGCGCCCACGGGGGTTCCGCCGCCGATGAACTTGCCGAGAAACGTAAGGTCGGGTTCCAATCCGAACTTTTCTGCCGATCCACCCGGTGCCAGCCGCAACATGAGGCAGTCATCGAGCACGAACAGGGCTCCCGCCTTGTGGGCCGCCGTTTGCACGTCGCGCAGAAAGTTTCCCGCGGGCGGTGTCACCACCCCGGTATACATCACGGGTTCCAGCACCACGGCGGCGATCTGGGCCCCATGCTTCTCCAGGTTCCGTTCGAAGGAGGGCAGGTCATTGAAGTCAGCCAAGAGGGTATGACCGGGGATTTCACCCTGTCCGTGCAGCCCGGCTTCGAGGTCGCTATAAGTGCCGTGATAGCCGGCGGTCGCCTTCAGGATAAGCGGCCGGCCCGTGAAACGCCGGGCGAGCTTGACGGCCAACATCCCCGATTCTGTCCCTGAGTTGGTAAACAATACGCGCTCGAAAATCTTGATTCGCCGGCACAGCATTTCGGCGAATTCAATTTGCGGTCGGGAGGTGCTGAGCCACGCCCATCCTCGAGGCAGCCATTCCGCGATGGCGCGGGTGACCGGGGCGTAAGCGTGGCCATGGATCAGGCTCAGGCCGTTGTAGACGAGATCGATGTAGCGGTTCCCATCGACATCCCAGAGGTAGGCGCCTTCCCCTCTTTCCATCACCGCCTGGTAGGGCAAGAAATAGCCGAAACCTCGCGTGACACCTCCGGGGAGAGTTTGCCTCGCTCGGGCCGCCAGTTCGGCGGACTTGCGAGTCCTCGATCGGTAGGTCTCTTCGATGCCGTTTTGGTCGACGACTACGCCCCGTCCACCCGGTTTGCCCGCGCTATCAGCCACGGGACTTCCCCGTCTTGATGACGGCCACGGTGTCAATCTCCATGCGCGCGTTGACCAGAAGCGCCTGCACGCCGACCGTCGAGCTGGCGGGCAACGCACCCTGAAAGGTGGCCTTCCGCACTCGATCCCAGGCCGGATAATTCCCCAGGTCGGTCAGGTAGGTCGTGATCCGAACCACATCCTTCAAACTGGCACCCGCTTTCTTGAGTGCCCGCTCCACATTGGCCATGCACAGTTTGGCCTCCTCTTCGAAGGGCTCCGCCGTAACTTTGACCGGCCCATCGGGGGGGTGCCCCACCTGACCGCCGATATAGATAACCGAGTACTCACCCATGGGAATGACAACCGCGTTACTGAAGCTGTCCGAGAAAGGATTGGGAATTCGTTGAATCATCGACACTCATAG
>JASHSL010000301.1 GCA_030040855.1 Terriglobales bacterium | reverse complement strand
AATGGGGATAGAGGCGCAGACGGTCTCGAAGCGCGGGATCGAGCAGGGGGGAGTTCGCCGGCAGGGGTTCCTGCTCGTACACGTCGAGGGCTGCCCCGGCAATCCAATTCTCTCGTAGCGCCCTGACCAAGGCCGCCTCGTCCACGACTGGACCGCGGGAGTTGTTCACCAAAAACGCGGTCGGCTTCATCATCCGCAACGTGCGCTCGTTGAAGAGATGAAACGTAGGCTTCGCGCTCTCCCCCTGGCGAATCAACGGCACGTGCACGCTGACGAAATCAGCCTCCCGGAGCGCTTCCTCGAAGCCAACATACTTGATCCAGCTCTTGTCGCGCGAAATGCCGCGGGCGTGGCACAAGTCCTTGATCTCCTGGATCGATTTGACGAACTCGTGGTTCTGATACGCCGCGTCGTAGCAGAGAATGTTCATGTCGAACCCGCTGCATTTCTTGATTAAGGAGAGCCCGATGCGTCCGGTGCCGATCACGGCAATCGTTTTGCTCGTGACTTCATCCCCCAGGAATGGCAGGTAAGGGTGCCAATACCCCCAGCCGTTCTCGCGAGTAAGGTGTTCGGCAGTCCACATCTTTCTCGCCAGAATGCCGAGCATAAAGAAAGCAAACTCAGCGGTCGCTTCGGTGAGCACATCCGGGGTATGGGTGAACGGGATCTTGTATCGGTTGGCGTCGCCGCGCCGGATGTTGTCGAAGCCGACGGCCATTTGGGCCACAACTTTCAGATTGCCCTTGCCCGCTTCAAAAATCTCCGCGTCAATGGGGTCGCGGAGCGTGGTGATGAGGCCGTCCACTCCCGACCTTACCTTCTCAACAATCAAACTCTTCGGAGGAGGCGCCGGTTCTGGATAGACTTCGACCTCGTAACCTCGCTTGCGCAACAGATCGAGCGAGTCCCCAATATCGCAGGTGGCAAAAACGCGCAATCGTTTGCTCATGGTCCTCTCTGGCTGGAAGGCGTCGGGCCGCGCACGGCCTCACCAGGCCTGCGTTTCCGCAATCATCTTACTCCAGTGGACTCCAGGCGCCGGCAGGCCCATCGCCAGCCCCTGGCGCTGCCCAACGATGAGTTCGCCCTTTTATTGAAACGCTATAATCTCCCCTTGCCTGTGGCCGGGGAGATGGCCATCCGCCCCCGTTCGGAAGGCACAGGGACCGGTTAGAATCAGTGGGCATCGTAGCGTACGGTTGGGAGTGCTCACCGCCCCGGGCGCGGCAGCCATCAACCCGGGAACCAGGAATCCATACTATGAACTCGCTCGTTCGAACCGTGGTCTGCACCTTGATCGTCGTGTCGGCCACTGCCCTCAGCGGCAGGGTCGAGCCCAGCGACACCTCTCCGGAGTTCACCATTCAGCAGGCGCTCAGTGCCCCATTTCCCAGCGAGCTGAGGGCCGCTCCGGCAAAACGGCGGCTGGCTTGGGTCTTCAATCGAGAGGGCAGGCGCAACATCTGGATCGCGGAACCGAACAGCGAGGGAGCCTATACCGCTCGCCAACTCACAAACTATTCCCAAGACGACGGACAAGACCTAGTCGATCTGACCTGGACCCCGGAGGCCGACGCGATCGCTTACGTCCGTGGCGGCGATGAGGAGTTCAGCGAGAGGCCTTACCCCAATCCCGCGGGCATTGCGGCGGGTGTGGAACAGGATGTGTGGGTGGTCTCGCTGCGGGGTGGCGAACCCCGCCTGCTCGGAGAAGGCCACTCGCCGGCGGTTTCTCCGACGGGTGAATGGGTCGCCTATATCCTGAAGGGGCAAGTCTGGCTGGGGAAACTCGCCGGCAGCGACAAACCCCAGCAGCTGATTCATTCCCGTGGAACCGCCCATTCTCTCTCCTGGTCTCCGGACGGCCGGCTGCTCGCCTTCGTCAGTGACCACGGGGACCACAGCTTCATCGCCCTGTTTTCCCTGGACACCAAGAGCCTTACCTATGTCGAACCGAGCACCGATCACGATAGGGAACCCGTTTGGTCTCCCGACGGACGAAAGTTGGCTTTCCTGCGCCTTCCCTCTACCGAAGACAATCTGCTTTTCGGCCCCAAACGCACCGGCCCGCCCTGGTCCATCCTGGTTTATCGCTTGGATAGCCAACAAACCCAGCGGATCTTCGCAGCTTCCGAGGGACGGGGGAGCGTCTACCGGGAAGTAGTATCCCAGAACCAACTCCTCTGGGGCACCGGTGACCGGCTCATCTTTCCCTGGGAAAGGGATGGCTGGACTCATCTTTATTCGGTCTCGGTGGGCGGCGGCACACCAACCCTGCTCACCCCGGGTGACTTTGAAGTCGAGTATGTCTGCTTAAGCCCAGACCGCAAAACCCTGGTTTACGCTTCGAATCAGGATGACATCGACCGCCGCCATGTTTGGAAGGTCACAGTCGATGGAGAGCGGCGGGAAGCCCTCACCCGGGGGACGGGAATTGAGACTGCGCCGGCAGTGGTCAGCGACAACCAAACGGTCGCCGTCCTGCGTTCCGACCCGCGCCTTCCTTTGCGGCCGGCGATCCTCGAGGGGGCCAAGGGAATGCGGGACCTTGCTCCCCGGGAGATTCCTTCCGATTTTCCCGCGGCTCAAATGGTGACGCCCCAGGCCGTGATCTTCTCCGCTGCCGATGGGATCGAGATCCACGGACAATTGTTTCTGCCGGCGACGCCTGCGAGCGCCCGGCGTCCCGCCATCGTGTTCTTTCACGGAGGATCCCGGCGCCAGATGCTTCTCGGTTGGCATTACATGTACTACTACAGCAATGCTTACGCCATGAACCAGTTTCTCGCCAGTCGGGGTTACATCGTGCTTTCGGTCAACTATCGCAGCGGCATCGGCTACGGGCTCGAGTTCCGGGAGGCATTGAACTACGGGGCTACCGGGGCAAGCGAATACAATGACGTACAGGGAGCGGGAATTTACCTACGCAGCCGAGCCGAGGTGGATGGACAGCGCATCGGCCTCTGGGGCGGAAGCTACGGAGGTTATCTTACCGCCTTAGGTCTGGCGCGTTCCTCCGATCTGTTCGCCGCCGGCGTCGATCAGCACGGGGTGCACGACTGGAACAGCGAGCTAGAAAACTTTGTCGCCTCCTACGATCCGAAGGCTCATGCCGAGGCGGCTCGGGTTGCCTGGGACTCGTCGCCGCTGGCATCGGTCAAGACTTGGCGCTCCCCGGTTCTGCTGATTCATGGCGATGACGACCGCAACGTGCCCTTCGCCCAAACCGTGACCCTGGCGGAGGCGCTGCGCAAGCAGGGTGTCGATTTCGAGGAACTCATCTTCCCCGACGAGGTTCATGATTTCCTTTTGTACCGCGACTGGGTCGCGGCCGATTCGGCTGCGGCCAACTTCTTCGACCGTAAGCTTCGAGCGGCGCCGCCGGTGGCCGGGCAACAGTAGGTTCGGCTATGGTTGCCGCCAGAGGCGTAAAGAACATCCATCGAGGCGAGCGCCATCGCCTGAAGGTGGCTCGGCAAAGGAGGCAGTTGCGAGATCAGTTTCAGCTTCCGGCGCTGGTCGGGGCCGGCTCTCTGGCTTTCCACTCCGCCTCAAATTGATCGCGCTTGTAGAAAGACTTCTGCGTGCCAATGCCGGTGGTCGACAGCCCGGCGTAAAGATTGGCCCGGCGGATGGCTTCGCGTTCGGAGAACCCCTCGCCCAGAAAAACGGCGAAGCTCCCAATGAACGCATCGCCGGCGCCGGTCGTATCTACGGTTTTCATAGGAAAGGCTGGCACATGCTCCATTCCTTGGTTTCCGGCAAGAAGCGCGCCATTGGCACCGAGCGTGAGGATGACCGAGCGGATCCCCTGTGCCAGGAGCTTGTGAGCGCACCTCTTGGCATCTTCGAGAGTGCGCACGGGAATCCCCGAGATGGCCTCGGCTTCGCTCTCGTTGGGGACGAAATAATCGAGATCCGCGAGGTTCTTGATCTCGACGGGTTGGGCAGGGGCGGGATTCAGGATGGAGCGGATGCCATGTTTGCGAGCGAATCGGATCGTGTAAGCAACCGTCTCCAGGGGGATTTCGAATTGAAGCACGATCCAATCCACGGTCTTCAGCAAGGGTTCCGCGGCCTCGACCGCGGCAGGCGTGAGCAAATCGTTCGCCCCCTTGACCACGATGATCCGGTTGTTGCCGCTGCCATCCACAAAGATGGGCGCCACCCCGGTCGATACGGCCTCGACTTGCTGCACCTGACTAACGTCGATACCGAATCGGCGAAAGTTCTCAACCGTGGCCGGGCCAAACAAATCAGTGCCGACGCGCGCCACCATGAGGACGTCCGCACCACACAGCCGAGCAGCCACCGCTTGGTTAGCCCCTTTTCCGCCGAAGCCCAAATCGAACTTCTGTCCGAAGATGGTCTCGCCGGACTTTGGGAATTCACGCGTAAAAGTCGTCAGATCGATGTTGGCGCTGCCCACGACCGCGATTCGCGGAGTCTTGCTCATAGAAGTTTTCAACGCTGCCTGCGGCCACGCACCAGTCCCGGTGCTAAGGAAGCCAGAGTGTAGTCATCTGCCTGGAGGCGTGTCAACCAGGATGGGAAGGCGCGCCAGTCGGCCAACCTGGGAATCTTACGGACACGGAATCAGGTCCCCCGGTCCGAGCCAAGGCCACGCCAACCTCATGGTCAGAAGGGGTCGGGCAAGGATTCGTGGATGGCCGGTCGGCGAATCGGGCCAGAAGAAGGTCGGCCGGGCGCGCGAACCGAGAACGGCCGCAATTTGGTTCCGATTCCGGTGACCGACCTAGAGTGCGCCAGGATGAAGAGCCAATCCCGGCTGTCCAGACCTATCCTCCACAGAATAAAGGCTTAGAGGCGTTTCGCAAGGGGTCGAGGCGGCCTGTGGCCCTCTCGTGCCATGCCGTAGATCTCCGGTGCCATTGTCCTTTGCCCCAGGAGGCATCATTCTAGGGGTGACCAAAGTAAGTTCTCGGTTGCCCAGGGTCTTCAAGGAAGCGACAAACAATATGCTGCAGTCAACCCCAAGACAGCAAGCAGAGCCAACCCAAGTTGGTGCTGCCAGCCGTCGCCAGCAACGCCGCCTACTGATGGCAGTGGCTGTCCTGCTCGCCACCATTCTCGTGGTGGCGTTTAGAGACCGCGCGTACTGGTTCGGCGGCGATGGGGACGTCGCAGAGGATACCGAGGAGGCCGTCCCAACGAGTTCGGCGCCAACCACCGCCGCTCCGGTCACCCAACCACCGAGGCATCTGACGGTTCGGACCCCCGACGGGAAGGTTCGGGCAAAGGACAGCCATGGCGCGCTTCAGAATGCCAGCGAGACCCAGCGGATCCCTCTCGACCAGAATCAACAGCGAGATTTATCCATTGATTCGCCCTATCCGTTGCTGGCGGGGCAAATGGCAATCCAGGGGTCCGTGCTGCTCGAAGCCTTGATCGGGGCCGACGGCGTGGTCGAAGACATGCGAGTGCTCAGCGGCCCGACCATCCTGGTTTCAGCCGCCCGAGAAGCTCTGCGTCAGTGGCGCTTCAAGCCGTTTCTGGTAAACGGTCAACCGGTTGAGACGCAGGCCCGGGTCACGGTCAACTTCAAGATCAAGGTTTCCGACACCGTGGCAAGAAATCAGGTACACTCGAGCTCAAGCGACGGCGAGCTCTAAAAACCTCGGCAAGTTTCCCAGCCCCTCCGTCGAAATCCAACCCACAATTCCGGCTTGCAGCGGTTTTTGGGAAGTGGCGTCGGCCGTCCTGTCTGCAAAGCCCTTCTCGCCTTGCCGTCCGTTCTTGATATCGTTGCCACCGACAGCCGTCGTCGGGGAGTGATGGCAATGATTCGATTGGCGAGCGAGAAGCGCTTCCTCGGTTCCTCAGGCGCCGTCTTGAGCCAGGAACGTTGACGAAGGCCAGCGCGGATGCTACGTTCGGTCTACGCTTCGGCGTCTGGGAGTGGGTGCTCTGAGTCGACCAGAGAAGGCGAAATCCTCGATCGATCTTGGTCGGCGCGATTTTGTGGCCCGCTGCTGTCAGGGAATCTCCGTCGCGCTCCTGAACGGCGTGCCTGGTCTCAGCTTATCTCCCTGGCTTCAGGCTGGTGCGGGCGCCGTTGAATCGGGCGCTCCCTTCCATCTTCATCCGCACTATCGCTCCGCCAGGCGGGTTGATGCCACACTCGAGAAAACCCAAGCTGGTCTCGATGAGTTCATCAGCGAAAAATACGCCGACCAAATCGCACTCATTCTCAGCGAATGGCGCAGCAATCTGCTTGGAATGCCCCGTGAACTGCGCGCGATCGCCTCGAGGTTGACCTCAGACTTTGCCGGATCCTCGCTGATGCCAGCGGAATCGCAGTGGCTGCGCAATGTGCCGGTGGAGGTTTGGCAAAACAAGTTTGCCCAGAATTCTCTGGGACGAGATGCCTTTCTCGAGCAACTGCACTCCGCCCTGGGTGAGTTCTCCGAGATCCTGACCGCGGAGTTCCAGGTGACCCGGATCGACGGGTCCCAGGCCCCCACCCGCCTCGACACCCGAGTGCGTTACGAGTTGGTGGGCTCCGGGAAATTCTTCCACCGCGAACAACGAGCAGGGTATTGGCAGCTAGGATGGGAATCGGCTCCCACGGGCGAGTTCCGCCTGGCTCGCTGGAGCGCCCTCGAGGAAACGCGCAGCCGCGCTCCGGTTCCGATTTTTGCGGACATCACAGTCCAAGTCCTCGGCCAGAATCCATCCTATGCCTCGCAGCTGCTGCACGGTTCCGACTACTGGCGAACAGTTCTCGATGGCGCATGTGGCATTGATATCTATGGTCACAACGGGGTAGCGGTGGGAGATGTGGACAACGACGGCTATGACGACTTGTATGTGTGCCAGCCGGCCGGGCTGCCCAACCGGCTTTATCGAAACCGCGGGGATGGAACGTTTGAAGACATCACCGATGCCTCGGGGGTAGGAATTCTGGAAAACACCGCCTGCGCCCTGTTTCTCGATGTCGACAATGACGGCCGGCAGGACCTAGTCGTGGTGCGCAGCGATGGCCCAGTTCTATTTCTGAACCAGGGCGACGGCAAATTTCAGCCCCGCAGGGATGCATTCAAGTTCGCCAATCCTCCCCAAGGTACGTTCACCGGAGCTGCGGCTGCCGATTATGATCGCGATGGCTGGCTAGACATTTACTTTTGTCTCTACGCCTATTATCAAGGCACGGATCAATATCACTACCCCTTGCCTTACGATGCTGCCGAGAACGGCCCTCCCAACTTCCTGATGCGCAACAATGGCGATGGAACCTTCAGCGACGTGACGGCGGTGACCGGCCTCACGGAGAACAACCGCCGCTATAGTTTTTGCTGTGGGTGGAATGATTACAACCGGGACGGTTGGCCCGACCTCTATGTCGTCAACGACTTTGGCCGGAAAAATCTTTATCGCAATAACGCCGACGGAACCTTTAGCGATGTCGCTCCGAAGGCTGGGGTCGAGGACGTCGGCGCAGGCATGAGCGTCTGCTGGCTGGATTACGACAATGACGGCGCCCAAGATCTCTATGTCGCAGACATGTGGTCGGCCGCCGGCGAGCGCGTTTCCACTCAAGAAATCTTCAAGCCGGATACGCCTGCGGAAGTCCGCGCCCTCTATCAAAAGCACGCTATGGGAAACTCGCTGTTTCATAACGAGGGAAACGCCTTCGAGGACCGGACACGCGCCGCCGGAGTCGGCATCGGTCGTTGGTCGTGGTCGAGCGACGCGTGGGACTTTGACCACGACGGCTTCCTCGACCTTTACATCGCCAACGGCATGGTTTCAGGGCCGCGCCGCGAAGACTTGAACAGCTTCTTTTGGCGGCAAGTGGTGGCCAAGTCACCCGACGACAACGTCTCATCCCAGGAGTATGAGGAGGGATGGAATGCCATCAACGAACTCATCCGCGCTGATCAGACCTGGAGCGGCTATGAGCGGAACGTCTTTTATGTGAACAACCGGCATGGAACGTTCTCCGATGTTTCTGCTGTGGTGGGACTCGATTTCATCGAGGATGGCAGGTCTTTCGCCCTGGCCGATTTCGATCATGATGGCCGCCTGGAAGTGTGCCTCAAGAATCGTAATGCCCCGCAATTGCGGATTTTGAAGAACGTCATCGAAGACTTACCGCCCTCGATTGCTTTCCGCCTTCGCGGCACCCAGAGCAACCGCGACGCGATCGGTGCGGTCGTCACTCTGGAAACGCAGTCGGGCCGCCAGACTCGCTCGCTCCAGGCCGGATCCGGTTTCCTCTCCCAGCACGGGAAAGACGTATGGTTCGGTTTGGGAAAAGCCGAGGGCCTCCTGCGTGCGTCGATTCTCTGGCCGAGTGGGCGGGCGCAAGAACTCGACCAGCTTCCCATCAATCACCGAGTGTGGGTCGAGGAAGGGTCGGAGCGTCTGCGACTGGAGCCGTTCAAGGCGGGTGCGAAATCCCAGGTTCTAGGGGCTGCGAACTCGCTCGAACCAGCACAGCACGTTCCCGGCGATACCCCTCAGCAACCCGAGTTTCTCCCCACTGCGGTTGAAACCTGGTTGCTCGCGCCGCTCTCCGCTCCGGACTTTTCTCTTCCGGATTTAGGCGGACAGGTTCAAACGTTGAGCAGGTATCGGGGAAAGCCCGTGCTGCTGAGTTTCTGGGTCATCGAGTCCGCCGAGTGCCAGGAAATGCTCAGGGCGTTCCGGCGACTCTACCCACGGTGGGCCTCACAAGGCCTCTCATTGCTCACCATCAACGTCGACGATTCTGCCGAAACGGAGCGTTTGCGGGCGTTTCGACGCGAGCACGGCCTGCTATTTCCGATCCTTCGCGCATCCGACGATGTAGAGAGCATCTACAACATCCTTTATCGTTATCTGTTTGATCGGCATCGGGATCTCGGCCTGCCCACCTCGTTTTTGCTCGATGCCGAGGGCAACATTATCAAGCTCTATCAGGGGGCAGTCGATTTCGACCGGGTGGGCGAGGATTTCGCGAACATGCCGCACGGCCCTCGCGAGCGGCTGGCCAAGGCAGTGCCTTTTTCCGGCGTCACCGACAGCTCGGAGTTTCCGCGCAACTATCTTTCCTACGGATCCGTCTTCTTTGGGCGCGGTTACTACGATCAGGCAGGGAGTGCGTTTCAGCGTGCTCTTGAAGATGATCCCTCGAGCGCGGAGGCTCTTTACGGACTGGGAAGCGTCTACCTCGAACAAGCGAAGACCGCCCAGGCACGGGAGAGCTTTGAAAAGGTGACGAAACTCGAAGCCAGCTATCCCGATACTCTGCCGAACGCCTGGAACAACCTTGGCCTCATCGCCACCCGCGAGGAGCGCGTTGCCGACGCCATCCCTTATTTTCAGGAAGCGTTGCGGTTAAGCCCCAATCATCTGGTGGCCCTTGAAAACCTGGGCAATGCCTATCGCCAGCAGCAGCAATGGCAGGAGGCGCGAACGACGTTGGAGCGAGCGGTACGAGTCGGACCGCAGGATCCCGAGGCGAACTACAGTCTGGGCATGGTCTACGCGCAACTTAACGAAACCGATCGCGCGAACCAGTACTTGCAGATGGCGTTGAAGCTGCGTCCTGCCTACCCTGAAGCCTTGAATAATCTCGGTGTGTTGTACCTGCGCACCCAGCGGCGCGATGAAGCAGTGGCGAAGTTTGAAGAGTGTATCCGGATCGCGCCGGCCTTCGAGCAGTCTTATTTGAACCTTGCGCGGGTCTACTCCATCGAGGGTGCCCGGGACAAAGCCCGCACGGTTCTGCGCGAACTCCTCGAGCGCAATCCTAACAACTGGGAAGCCTCGAGAATGCTCACCGAATTGGGACAGTAGACAGAAAGGCTCGATCGCTTGCTGCCCTGGGCAACTCACAAGTGGGCAGGAGCTGAGGGCCGTCTCTTGCTTAGCTCCCCGCGGGGTTCGAGTGCCCGGTCGGCAGGGCCGCCTTCGGGGGTGTGGGAGCCCTCAGCAGATCGACGAAGAGTTTGTAGAATTTTGCCACGTCGAGATCGAGTTGAATCTCGACCGGCTGGAGGGTAAGCCTGGGCTTGTCCCGATCTGTCCAGGTCAAGGTGTTGCCGTATTCAGCCCCACGGCCTAAATCGACATCCATGTACCGAGTCTCTTTTTTCGTAATCAAGCCTGGATCAAGCCACGCCGCTGCCGCCAGTTCATCCCACAAATAGTTGTATTCGCCATGCAGCTGAGTGTAGCGGCCGACATACCGCGCTGCCGCTGAAGTGCCGGCTTTGATTTGATCGATCAAATCCGCGCTGAGTCTGGTCTTGACCGAA
This sequence comes from Terriglobales bacterium, assembly GCA_030040855.1. Taxonomy (GTDB): domain Bacteria; phylum Acidobacteriota; class Terriglobia; order Terriglobales; family Acidobacteriaceae; genus JAFAGX01. The sequence goes on along the minus strand of JASHSL010000301.1, from coordinate 1,048 downwards.
ACATCCACCGGGGTGCAGACGATTTTCTTCCATGGCGCGCGCAGCACGATGTGGGCGGCTTCGGGGTCAAACCACAGATTGAATTCGCGCCGCGGCGTGTTCGTGAATTCGGGATCGCTGGTCTGGGGATCGAGACTGCCTCCCATGAACACCAGCTCTTTGGCCAGGGTCACAAACTGCGGATCGAGGGAGATAGCAAGAGCCAGATTGGTCATCGGGCCGCCTTCATAGATGGTCACGTCGTGGGGAAATTTGTGGACCGTGCGGATCAAGAAATGGGCAGCATCGTCGTCGTAGGGCTTGGTCGTGGGAATGCCTTCCGGCATATCTCCCAACTGTTCCGGTGGATGATAGAAGCGCGGCGTCCACGCGCCCAGCCAGGCAAACTCGCCGTATCGCTGCTCGTCGAGTTCCGTTTCCTGTTGGCGCCGCACCAGGGGATACTCCGCCCCGGGTACGACTGGAATATCAATCCGACCGATGAGTTCGAGCATCCGCAAAGTGTGCGCCGTCTCCGCCTTGAGCCATTGATCCCCGGTCACCAGGGTGATGCCCAAGACCTCGGTCTCAGGAGACTGGATCAGCAGGAGGATCGATTGCTGATCGGTTCCCCCGGGACCCGCCCCATCCTGATCGATAATGATCTTCCGCCTTGCCTGCGACCAACCGGGCAGACAGATCAAGAAGGTCAAGCCGGCGGTAACAACCCACACCCCCTTCAATTTCATTGGTTCCCCTGGGAAAGCGCGAATCTCGGACACGGATGATAACAAACCGCGGCAGGTTATCTTCTATCTGTACGCAATCCAACTCGGATGAATAGAATAGCTAGCGGGCTCGGCTGAGACCGATCCATATCCTATGGGCCATCGCTTCCCCCCAACGGATGACTTCGATTGGCTGCGGATGGCCAGCGCTATCTCATCCATAATCCTGTTCTTAGCGTCATTGGTTCAAGCACAATCACAAACGTCGACACTCGAGGGAACTGTCCTCGACCGGTCCCGTCACCCGATCTCCGGGGCCACTGTCCATCTCGAAGCCCGAG
>JASHSL010000300.1 GCA_030040855.1 Terriglobales bacterium | reverse complement strand
GATTCGACCGTTCTCGAAGTGAATGGCCTCAAACAGTGCTCCCCCTAGGCCCATCATGATCGCCCCTGCAATCTGGTTCTCGAGACCATTGGGATTGACCACCGCACCACACTCGAACGCCTCGACCACGCGTTTCACCTTGACCTCGCGTCCAGCGATCTCCGCCTCCACGCAGGTGGCGACGTAGCTGCCCTTTTCCGCCCCGAGCGCGATCCCGAAACCCCGCTGCGCGGAAGTCTTTTCCCGCTTCCAGGCAAATTTCTCGGCCGCAGCCTCTAAGACCGCGCGCGCGCGTGGATCGGTGAGATTCTTCACGCGCACGTTGAAGGGATCCATGCCGAGAACATGGGCTAGTTCGTCCATGTGGACTTCGCGGGCGAAGTGATTGGCTGGCGCCGCCAGTCCGCGGTACGAACCCTGGCGAAGGGGAGGATCGGTGGGGTGAAATTCGATGTGCTGGTGGGGAATCGAGTAGGGTGGACGAAGACCTGCCGGACCCGAATTGTAGTTGTCGCAGCGCCAGGCGATCAGCGTGCCATCGGGCTGAATCCCACTTTTGATATCAATGACCCCGGCGGGGCGGAAATACGCCCAGGTGAATTCCTCCTCTCTTGTCCACACCAGCTTGACCGGTTTGCCGGCGGCTTTCGCCAGGCGGGCGGCCTCGACGGCGGCATCGCCCGTGTGCTTTCCGCCGTAGGCAGAGCCGGTGTCGGGGACCATCACTCGCACCTTGTCGGTGGGCATGCGGAATGCCTGCGCCAGCTCCTCGCGCACCGCGAAGGGACGCTGGGTTCCGGTCCACACCGTCAATTCTCCGTCCTGCCATTCCGCCACCGCGGCTCTTGGCTCGAGAGGCACGTGGGCAATGTAGGAAACCCGATAACTTTGGGCCAAGGTGTGGTGGGCGGAGGAAAGCCCTTGCTCGATCGACCCGGACGTGAACCGCGGCGGGCCTCCCGGATTGTCGCTCTCCGCCGTCGCCCTCCTGCGTACGTCCTCAAACAGGGTGGCTTCGGAAGTCTGGGGCGGGGCAATCCACTCGGCGTGCACGGCCGCGAGAGCCTTGCTTGCCGTACCCAGGTCCGGGGCCGCCACTCCGACAAAGTTGCCGTCGCGCACCACCGTGACACCGGGGATTTGGTTTGCGCCGCCGGGATCAAAGGACGTAAGCTCGGCGCGGAAGGCTGAAGGCCGAAGCACTTTTCCCTGCAGCATGCCGGGACGAGTCACGTCCGACGGGTATTGGTGTTTGCCGGTAACAAAATCGCGTGCCTCCACCTTCGGCGTCGCCGTGCCGGCGATGCGCCATTGCTTGGGCGGCTCTAAGGCAGGATCGTCTCCCACCATCTGCACCATGGCCCGGCCTTGGGTGAGCTCGCCATAGGTGACGGAGCGATGCGAGTTCCGGTCGCTGATTTCTCCGTCCGCGGCGACGAGCGACAGCCGATTGACATGCCAACGTTGGGCGGCGAGATCGATTAGGCTCTCGCGGGCGGCAGCGGCTACGTTGCGCAGCTGCGGCCCCATGGTCGGCGTTGTACGGCTGCCAAAAGTGCCCATGTCGTAGGGGGTGAGAGCCGTGTCTCCCATGATCAACTGAATGGCACTGGCGCGGACGCGCAGTTCTTCGGCCACCTGTTGGGTCAGCGAGGTGCGGATGTTCTGGCCGACTTCTACCTTTCCCGTGTACACCGTCACCCTGCCATCCTCGGCAATGTGCAACCAGGCTTCGATGCTTTGGGGAAGCTCGTCCTCCGACGGGCGGCGAGCGCCCGACTCTTGCGTCCGAGCCGAACCGGCGCACAGGCATACCACGAGGCCGCTCCCCAGCAATTTGCAGAAGTCCCGCCGTCCGAGCTCAAAGCTGTAGCGCAGGGGCGCGATGGCTGCGTGCTCGTGTTCCTCGCGGATAAGCTCGGGGGTGAGTTGGTCCCTCATTCCACCCGTCCTTTGCCTGGGGCTGCGGCTTGGCGTACGGCCTCGACAATGCGTGCATGGGTGCCACAACGGCAGATGTTTCCATCAAGGGCGCTGAGGATCTCATCATCGCTCGGCCGGGGGTTTTTGTTCAGCAGGCCAACCGCCGCCATAATCATGCCCGAGGTACAGTAAGCGCACTGGAACGCTTCTTGTTCGACAAAGGCTGCCTGTACCGCATGCAGTCGTCCGTCCTTCTCCAGTCCCTCGATGGTGGTGATCTTTTTTCCGACCACCGCACTGAGGGGTGCCTGGCAGGACCGTGCCGGTTTGCCATCGAGCAACACCGTGCATGCCCCGCACATTCCCTCGCCACAGCCGTACTTGGTCCCGGTCAGGCCTAGGCTGTCGCGCAGGACATAAAGCAGCTTGCTGTCGGCGGGGAGATCGATCCGATGTTCGGCTCCGTTCACCGAGAGCATCAGTGGCATGGCTTACCTCGAGGCCGTCCTGGGCAACTGAGCTCGATTATAGCTCCAGGCTGTGAGGCTCCATGCACGGCCTCTCTGCCATGCACGAGGTTTCCACAGCTGTTTCACTATTTTCGTTTTTTCTTCGCTCAGGCGAGTATATAATCGCGGCGGGGTGCGGGAAGCTTTCATCTCTGCCCGAGCCTTTCTGGAGGAGCCTTTCTCATGGCCGACGAACGCACGAGAGCAATTGATCTAGCCTTCTCGCAGATCGAAAAGCAGTTTGGGAAGGGATCGATCATGCGCTTAGGATCGAAGGAAGCCATTGTTCCGATTTCCGTCATTTCTACCGGCGCGATGTCCTTCGATGCTGCGCTCGGCGTCGGCGGTTTTCCCCGCGGGCGGGTGGTCGAGATCTTCGGTCCGGAATCCTCCGGCAAAACCACGATTGCTCTCGAAGTGATTGCCGAAGCCCAGAAGACGGGCGGCATGGCGGCCTTTGTGGATGCCGAGCACGCTCTCGATCCTGGCTATGCTAAGAAGCTGGGCGTCGACGTCGACAATCTCCTGGTGTCGCAACCCGACTATGGCGAGCAAGCCCTGGAAATCGCCGAGACTTTGGTTCGCTCCAATGCGATCGATGTGCTGGTCGTCGACTCGGTGGCGGCGCTGGTTCCGAAGGCCGAGTTGGATGGCGAGATGGGGGACAGCCACATGGGGCTGCAGGCGCGCCTGATGTCGCAAGCCTTGCGCAAGCTGACCGGCATTGTTTCGAAGTCACGCACCTGCCTGATCTTCATCAACCAGATCCGGGAAAAAATTGGCGTCATGTTCGGGAATCCCGAGACCACGACCGGGGGCCGCGCGCTCAAGTTTTATGCCTCGGTCCGCATCGATATTCGCCGCATTGCTGCCATTAAGGAAGGGGACCAGGTCACCGGTTCCCGCACCAAGATCAAAGTGGTTAAAAACAAAGTGGCGGCTCCATTTCGCGAGGCTGAATTCGACATCCTGTACGGGGAAGGCATTTCCCGCGAGGGAGACCTGCTCGATCTCGCCGTGACTTTGAACCTGGTGGACAAAACTGGCGCCTGGTTCAGCTACAAGAGCGAACGCATCGGCCAAGGCCGGGAGAACGCGCGCCAATTCCTGCGGAACAACCAGGATACTTTGGCGAAGCTCGAAGCCGAAGTGCGCAAGCAACTCGGCTTAACCGCTACCACGCAAACTTCGGCCCCGGCCACGACCCCAGCCTCTCCGCAAGGGGCGCGCGTCACTACCATGCCTAGTACTTCCGCCGAGCCGGCCAAGCTGCCGGCGGCTCGTCGTTAGTCACCATCTCGAAACCAAACGATTGCCTTCACCAGCGAAGGTCCCGCCGGGTCAGCGAGTCGGCGCTGGCGCTCGGGCTCGAGGCGGCGGCTCAAGGCCCGTTCTTGCGACCGGCTGCACCGAGAACTCAATGTCCAATTCGTCCTTGACTCGGACCATGCCTCCGGCCACGCG
>JASHSL010000299.1 GCA_030040855.1 Terriglobales bacterium | reverse complement strand
CGACGCCGGTGATTGATCGCAGCAGCGGCCCGCATGGCACCATCTATGTTGTCGCCATGAGCAAGAAATCCTCCACTTATTTCCAAAGAATGCATGCCCTCGATGTGACCACCGGGCAGGAACAGTTCGGCGGCCCCATCACGGTCGAAGCCACCTATCCGGGTCATGGGGACAACAGTGTGAACGGTTCGGTGATCTTTGATCCCAAGCAATATGCCGAACGCCAAGGCCTGCTCCTGCTCAACCACGTGGTCTACACCGGATGGACCTCGCACTGCGATTTCCGTCCCTACACCGGTTGGCTGATGGGTTACAGCGAGAGCACGTTAAGCCAAACCAGCGTGCTGAATCTGACTCCCAATGGTTATGAGGGCTCGATTTGGCAGAGTGGAGCGGGCATGGCCTCCGATGGCAGCAATCTTTATTTTCTCGACGCCAATGGAACCTTTGACGCAACTCTCAATAGCAGGGGCTTCCCGCAAAACGGAGATTTCGGACAGGCGTTCCTAAAAGTCTCGACCGTGAACAACCAGCTGGCGGTGGCAGATTACTTTGAGATGTACAACGGAGCTGCGGAATCGGACGTAGATGAGGATCTCGGCTCTGGCGGCGCTCTCCTGCTGCCGGCGATGACGGATTCCCACGGAACCACCCGCTATCTTGCCGTGGGCGCGGGCAAGGATTCCAATATCTATCTTGTTGACCGCACCAATCTGGGAAAATTCAATCCCACGCAGAACCAGATCTATCAGGAGATTGACAAGGCCCTCCCCGGGGGAATGTGGGCCATGCCAGCCTACTTCGGCAACAGCGTTTATTTTGGACCGATGGGCAACAACCTTCTGCAGTTCAACCTTTCTCAGGCCCGACTCTCAACCCAACCGGTCTCGAAGAGCTCTGCGACCTTTCCCTACCCCGGAACCACCCCGAGTATCTCCGCCAATGGTTCGTCGAACGAAATCGTATGGGCGATTCAACACACCGATCCCAATGACGTCCTGCACGCCTACGATGGCTCAAACCTTGCAAGCGAGCCCTACAACTCCAATCAGGCCGGCGGGCAGCGCGATCAGTTCGGCCAAGCCAGTCATTTTGGTACTCCCATGATCGTCAACGGGAAGGTTTACGTAGGAACAACCACCAACGTCACGGCCTTCGGCTTGTTGGGAAATTGAGCAAATCAGTGCCGTTTCCCTCGAGGCATCCGGGGAACAGACTGCGAGCCATCACCGCCCCTGCTGCCCTCTCAAATGTGCAAATCTCAGGCTTGCGCAAGCCCGCCTCTCGCTCAGGCAAAAGTCCGGATTGCCCACAAATTGAACCGCTAACATCATGCAAACATTAATGTCTATCTCTTTGATCAACAAACCGACCGGACGGTCAGCGCTTCCTGCGCGCGCGAGCGCTATCAAGGCTTCCACAGCATTTTCCACAGGAAGAGCGCGCTGCTTGGGGTGGCGGGACGGGGCGCTGTTGCTAGTCTTCCGGGCTCTTTCCTTCAAGGAGCAGCGACTCGAATCGGGTCAAGCTCTTGAGAAACGCTAGGTTCACTTTCCCGGTTGGGCCATTCCGCTGTTTGGCAATGATGAGTTCGGCCCTCCCCTCGAGCTGGGGATCGTCGGGTTTGTAGACCTCCTCGCGGAAGATGAACGCCACGACGTCGGCGTCCTGCTCGATGGAGTTGTGGACGATGAAGTCCCCGGCAATGAAGCTGTGATGTCCGGGCACGGTAAGATCGAAGACTTCTTCCCTTCCGGCCGGCGTAACACTTTCTACCGCGTCCCAATACAGTTCGCCCCGCTCTAGACTCCGATCGCGGCTGGCGGTGGCGATCTCGGTCGCTTCTGGATCCAGCCGGCGACCCGCGATGTCCGCCAGTGGGGCCCCTTGGTCGGGCAGGTCGGGTCTGGCGAGCGTCCGCCCGCACTCGCCGAGAGTTGTGGATGCCGTCGGAACCCCCTGGGGCAGGGCGATCGGATCGCCCGGGCCGAACCGATCAAGCCGCTTCCAGGCGGCGGGTGAGCGGAAGGGGTGGTTTGCGGTTGCACGAATCGATTGCCCCTGCCGGGTACGCAAAACGAAAACCGGTTGGATCCCGGTGGCAAAAGCCCGGCTGACCAGCGCGCGTTCGAGCCGCCGAGTGTTCGGATTGAGCCCCCAGACCGCGAAGCCGCAATGGCCCGCGAGCTCGCCGATGGGAACCCGCCTGCCGCTTGCCGGGATCGGGATCAGCGTGTCGCCGGTCAAGCAGCCTGATTCTCGCAGATCGGCGAGCTGCGGACGGTGATCGCCGCCCCGGCTCTCCGGAGCCCGGCTCAGCTGCGAAAGGGCGATCAAAGGAACGGCCAATTCTTTGGCCAGCGCCTTGAGTCCTCGCGAGATGGCGGAGACTTCCTGGGTTCGGTTCTCGAAACGCTTGCCGCCTCCCGACATCAGCTGCATGTAATCGACGATGATCAGATCGAGCTTGCCTTGCAACTGCAGTAGCCGACGCGCCTTGGCGCGCATTTCGCCCAAGCTCAGACCGGGCGTATCGTCGATGAAAATCGAGGCTTGCGCAAGGTCGCCCATGGCATGGACCAGTTTGCTCATGTCGTCTTTCCACAATGAGCCGGTGCGCATCTTATGCGAATCGACGCGAGCCCGGGAGCACAGCAAACGCAGCAGCAATGCCTCGCGCGACATCTCCAGGGAGAAGATGCCCACAACTTTTTGGTCCTCGAGAGCGGAGTTTTCCGCGATATTCAGTGCGAAGGCCGTCTTGCCCATCGAAGGACGAGCCGCGATGATGATCAGATCCGATTTCTGTAAACCGCTGGTGATCTCGTCCAGATCGCTATAGTGGGTCGCCAACCCGGTGATGCGCTGGCCTCGTTGCAGC
>JASHSL010000026.1 GCA_030040855.1 Terriglobales bacterium | reverse complement strand
GCATGTCAGCCGCCTGTTCGCGGACTTCCTCTACGACTACCCTAGAGTCCAATCCTTGTACCGCAGATCCCCCTATATCACGGGATGGCTCAAAGAGGAGGCTTCCTCGATTCGTTACACGGCGGACCGCCGGCAGGCGGTTTCGCAGATTCTTGAGCGTCAGAATCAATCCTGGGGGGCTTCCGCGCAAACCCTTTCAAACCTCGCGCGCTTGCGTGCCGGGGCGACCGCGCTGGTAACCGGTCAACAGGTCGGCTTATTCGGTGGCCCTCTGTTTTCACTCTACAAGGCGCTGACGGCCATCAAACTGGCCGACGTCGCCACCCAAATGGGGGTCGATTGTGTTCCCGTTTTTTGGTTAGCCACCGAAGACCACGATGTGGCCGAGATCAATCGGGTCTCGATTCCCGGGCCGGATGGCTCTCTTGGAACTCTGGCCGCCTCGATCGCAGGCCTGCCGGACGCGCCCGTGGCAAGGCTCAGGTTCGGGGCGGAGGTCGCAACGCTTGTGGAGGAAGCTTCCCTCCGGTTAGGCGAGTCCGACGCCACAGGCGCTTTGCGCAGCAGCTACCGGCAGGGTGAAACCTTCGGAAGCGCATTCGCTCGGTTGTTCGCCTCTTTGTTTGGGGAGTGGGGTGTGGTTCTGTTGGACGCTTCCGATCCCGAGCTCCATCGAATCGCACAACCGCTCTATCGCGAGGCCATCGAGCGCAACGCGGAATTGCATGACGCTCTCGAGACGCGCGGCGAAGAACTGGAGGCGGATGGTTATCATCAGCAAGTCAAGGTGACACCCTCGTCGACGCTGCTGTTTGTCCTGAACAACGGAGTGCGGGTGCCCCTGCATCGTAGTTCGGGCGGAACGAACGAGGGCGCCTTCGCGATCGGCAACGAACCGATTCGCCAGGCGGAACTCATGGCTCGACTGGCTTCCTCGCCCCAGGACTTCAGCGGGAACGTACTGCTTCGACCGGTGGTCGAAGATTTCTTGCTGCCCACCCTCGCCTACACCGGAGGCGCCGCCGAAGTGGCGTACTTCGCACAAGCCAGCGTGGTGTATGAGAAACTGCTGGGGAGAACGACCCCGATTGTGCCGCGTTTTTCCGCTACCCTGGTCGAATCCAAACCCAAGCGCCTTCTCGACCGCTACCGATTGCATCTGGCGGACCTGTTTCAGAGCCCGGAGCAGTTGCGCGAGGCGCTCGCGGCCCGTACGTTCCCTCCGGAATTGCAATCGGCCTTTGAGAATGCCGAGGTTGCACTCAAGAATTCGCTCGAGGCGATTCGCAAGGCTCTGGCCCGCTTGGATAAGACTCTGGTGGACGCGGCCGACAATGCGGGCGCGAAAATCGACCACCAGCTCGAGGGTTTGCGGGCTCGCGCGGCCCGCGCCGAATTACGGCAAACCGAGGTTCTGAGCCGGCAAGCTGAAGTACTCATCCAGGCGCTCTATCCCAACCGCACCCTGCAAGAACGCGAGCTAGCAGGCATTTATTTCCTCGCACGCTATGGGAGGGAGCTGTTGCGCGCCCTCTACGATGCCATTCACAGCGATTGTCTCGATCACCAGGTGCTCGCGCTATAACTCGCCTAGGCGGACCCGCACTCAGCCCCGCGGAGGGACGGCAGGACGGCCCTGGTCGATCGGCTCGGCCGCCGGGAGTGGTCGCGATTTCCCTCGGCTGCGAAGGAACCGATGGTGGGGAGCCGCATGCCGCCGCGCCGGGTCAGGTTGGTGGGCCGAGAAGGGCAGCTTCCAACTGTTCGAGCGACTCTACTCGAGGCAGGCTTCGATCGCGATACGCTCCGCACACGTCGAACAGGATGGCCTTCATGCCAGCACGAATCGCGCCGAGATAATCGACCGAGTAGAGGTCCCCGACATACAAACTTTGGCCCCCGTCGGCTCCGATCGAGTGTAAGGCCGCGTGGAAGATGGCAGGATCCGGTTTCTCGTAACCCACCTGTCCGGAATCGGTGATCGAATGAAAGCAGTCGGCAATGCCACAGCGTTCGAGCACGCAAGCGATCCTGCCGTCGGCGTTGGAAATTACGCCCAGAGGATAGTCCTTGGCAATTCTTTTCAGTACCTCACGGGTTCCCGGGCGGATCTGGCACCAGTTGGCGGAGATACGGGTAGCCTCGACCAACAAGTTGCGGAGAGGCTGGTCGGAAAGGCCGAGATTTTCTAGAAGCTGGGTATAAAACAGAAACCAGAAACCATGGTCGACCCGGCCACCGTGCTCGACGAGTTCGTCGAACTTCTTCTTGGTGGCGCGCTCAATCTCCGGCCAGCACTCGAGGCTCGAGGCTAGCTTGTCGGGATCGAGCGGAGCCAGAATGCAGTCGCGGTCCGGGAAAAGGAGGGTATTGCCGACGTCGAAGAAGACCGCCTGGAGTTCGCCGCGCATGCACTCCCATCTTCGCACACTCCTGCCGGCCAACCGTGACTGCGAAGGAACTCATCGAGGGAAGAATGTAACTATCGCGAGTCCTCGTCCCGCTTCTTGGCGTAGCGCAAGGCAAGGCCCATGCCGGCGGTCATAAAGGCAAGAGGAGGAACGAGCAGGACCAGGATTCCACGACTAATGGCGCGCTGCCCATCCTTGGTCGTCCCGGTCGTGTTTCGGTAACACATGGCGCAGCCTTGAGCCAGGGCTGGAACAGCCCACAGGGTGGCTCCCAACCCGAGCACTACCAGATGCCGTTTCATCGCACCCCCAGTTCGACAATGCGGAAGGCGTCGGCAAAAAAGATACACATGAAGCAAAGGCAGGCAATCACGGCCGTCATCAGCACCCACTTCATGGGTCGAACCTCGTACTTCAAATGCATGAAGTAGCCGATGATGAGCGCCGACTTGATGACCGAGAGAGTCATCAATGCTTCGAGCATCTCGACAGGCTGGAAGACCTGGCGATACGCGAGAACGACTTCGACGGCGGTGAGGAGCAGCAATACTGCCCAAACCCAAAAATACTGCGCTTTGCTCTCATCATGCTGTGCGGCAACGGTAGTCATCGTAACCTGCTCTCCCTGGTTTTTCGGTCAGCGATCCCCGGCAACGGGATCCTGGCTCGACGGCTGGTTGGTCGGGCTCATCCCGTCACCCGGGTCGACATCAAGTACACCAAGGGGAAGATGAACATCCAGACCAGATCCACAAAGTGCCAATAAAGTCCGGCGATCTCCACGTCATGGGCATCGTAATCCTTGGGTTTGAGAAAAAGAACCATGCCGGAAACGACGACTCCGAGGAGAAGCACATGAACCCCTATGTGAAAAACGTTATCCGGGGAGGTGAGCCACCAGGCTACCAACCAGAGCAGCAGCAGAGTCGGCAACCATTTTTTCCGCAACGCCACCACTCCCAGGTAGATGACGCCAATGGTGACGTGAAGCATGTGCATTCCGGTGAGGGTAAAAAAGGTGCCACCAAACTGTGGCACAGTGGCCGCCCAGGGATTTTTGAACGGTGTCATGCCCTGGGCGATCAGCTTGCTCCACTCCAAGGCGTGTAACAGGACGAAGGCTGTGCCAAACAGCATGGTGAAGAGAATCCAGTTGCGCGTCCAACTGCGGTCGCCCCGCCTTGCCGCCAGCACCGCCAGCACCATGGTCAGAGAACTGGACAGCAGGCAGCCCGTCATGACGGTTGCATTGAGAATGCTCTCCTTGTGGAACGGAGTCGGCCACTGGGGATTCGAAATTCGCCCGTAGCTGTAGGCAAACAGAAGCGCCCCGAAGGTGAGAGAATCGGAGAGTAGAAACAACCACATCCCGATTTTCTTCGAATAGGTGCCAAACAGCGACGGCTCGTATGCTTCCGCCAGCCCATGCGGAACCGCGATGTCACCCATAAGCTCGATCTCCTCCCTGTCTCGCGCCGACCTACACAGCTACGATGTGCCGGCTCGTCCCCCCTAACGCATGAACCACAACAAAGCCAAAATGGCAACCCACAGCAAGAACATGAAGTGCCAGTACCACGCCGTTACGTCGACGACAATGCGTCGTGCCTCAATCGGTTTGTGAAACAGCGAGACCACCGCCGCATAGAGCAGCACCACGGCGCCCCCGGCAAGATGAACCGCGTGGGCCGCGGTCAGCAGGTAGACGAAGGAACTGCTGGCGTTGGTTGCAAGGTAGAAGCCGCGTGCCGCCATTTCCTGCCAGGCCAGCCATTGGCCGGCGAGAAATCCGGCTCCCAGCAGAACGGTGGCGTACAACCAGGGGAAGCCGGTTTCCCTGCCTAGACTGACGCCGGGAATCGAACGAACCGGGGCGAGCGCCGCCTGGCGCGTGATTTGTCGTCGGGCGAACTCTGCGCTGAGGCTGCTGGCCGCCAGCAGCCCGGTATTGAACAGCAACATCCCAAACGGCAGGTCGACCGGCATCCAGTCGTGCGTGTAGGTGTTGGTGGTTCCGTCGAAGGTGGGCAATCCCCGGCGCACGATCGCGGCACTGACCAGGGAAACAAAAAACATAAGGATGGGGGCCAGGGCAACCGCCAATCCGAGACGGGCGCGCCGCAGACGGCGCCCGTAATCGGGATAGCCGTCTCCTGAACCGCCGCCATCGCCGCCATAGTGGGGCGGAGTGGAGCCGCCCCCGTGTCCTGCCCGGGGAACGCTAACCGATACTGTGGGGCTCAAACTCGCCATGATGAGCCTTCAGGGCATGCGCTGGTCCCCGCGCCCTTCAATGTGCTGTCACTCCCGCCGGGTCGGTCTGCATCAGGTAATCCTTGGCCGCTCCGGGAACACTGTATTCATAGGGACCGCGATGGACGACTGGAGTACGTCCGCCGAAGTTGTCGTGGGGGGGCGGGGTTGCCGTCGTCCACTCCAGGGTCGTTGCCTCCCAGGGATTGTCGCTGGCCTTCGCGCCCTTGAACATGCTCCAGAAAAGATTGAAGAGAAAGATCACCTGCGCCCCGAGCGTGATAAAGGCAGCGTAGGTCATGAATCTCTGCAAGGGAATCAGGTGATGCATGTATTGCACTTCGGTGAACTGCGAGTAGCGTCGCGTCTGGCCAGCCATTCCCAGATAGTGCATCGGCATGAAGATGGCATAGGTGCCGATCAGCGTGATCACAAAGTGCACGCGACCGAGGGTCTCGTTCATCATTCGTCCAAACATCTTGGGAAACCAGTAATAGGTCGCGGCGAAGATGCCGAAGATCGCAGCCACTCCCATGATCAGGTGGAAGTGACCGACCACGAAGTAGGTGTCGTGGAGGGTGATATCGAGCACCGGCTGAGCCAGAAACGGACCGCTGAGCCCGCCCGAGACAAACAGGGAAACAAAGCCGATGGCATAGAGCATGGGCGTCTGGAATCGCACCCGGCCGTTATGTATGGTTCCCAGCCAATTGAAGGTCTTAATCGCCGACGGCACGCCGATGAGCATGGTCATGATGGAGAAGGCAAAGGCCGAATACGGGCTCATGCCGCTCATGAACATGTGATGACCCCAGACGATGAATCCCAAAAAGCCGATGGCCATAATGGCATACACCATGGCTTTGTAGCCGAAGATCGGCTTGCGGGAAAACGTGGACAGGATCTGCGAAGTCACCCCCATGCCAGGAAGAATTGCGATGTAAACCTCCGGATGCCCGAAGAACCAGAACAAGTGTTGCCACAGCAGCGGCGACCCGCCACGGTGTCCCATCATTTGGCCGTTCACCGCCACCAAAGGAACGTAGAAGCTGGTGCCCAGGTTGCGATCGAGAAGCAGGAGAATGCCCGCCGAGAGCAGCACGCCAAAGGCTAACAACCCGAGAATGGCGGTAATAAACCAGGCCCAGCAGGTCAAGGGCATGCGCATCATGGTCATGCCCTTGGCGCGCAAGTCGAGCGTGGTGGTAATGAAGTTCAGCGCTCCCATCAGAGAAGCAACGCAGAAGATGGCAATGCTGGTGATCCACAAATCGGCACCCAATTGTTGCCCGGGTCCTGAATTGTTGAGGGCACTCAGGGGAGCGTATCCCGTCCATCCATGTAAGGGGGCACCGCCGCCCACAAAAAAGGCGGAGATGAGGACCACAAAAGCCACCAATGTCGTCCAGAAGGAAAGCATGTTCAGGACGGGGAACGCCATATCCGGCGCTCCAATCTGAATGGGCAAGAAATAGTTTCCGAACCCGCTCTGCGGTGCCGTGGTGAGCACGAAGAACACCATAATCGTGCCATGCATGGTCAGCAGGCTGAGATAAGTCTCGGGCTTGATCTCGCCGATCCAAGGCAGAACCGCCGTCGGCCAAATCAGGTGAATTCTCATCAACAGCGATAGGAACATGCCCACAAAAACGGCTACTAAGGCCAGGAAATAGTACTGCAGCCCGATGACCTTGTGGTCCAAGCTGAAGATGTACTTGCGAATGAACCCCTGCGGGGCCGCGTGCGCGTGTACCGGAGCGAGCGTCGCCA
>JASHSL010000298.1 GCA_030040855.1 Terriglobales bacterium | reverse complement strand
GTCCCCCGGCTGGCCCCAGCGAGCACCCCTATGTGCGGCCTGCGCCGCCAGTTCAGGAGAACCCGCAACGGCAACAAAGCGAGCAGCAGAAATTCCAGACCTGGCAGCAGCAGCGCCCGCAGTCGGCGCAGCCGAAGAGTCCGCCCCCGCCCCCCCACGAGGAGAAGCCTCACAAGTAGTTGGGGTGGCTAGCAGATAGGTGCATGCCGGCCCTCCTCGAGGTCGAGGGCCGGCGCTTCCCCGCTGAACCAGAAGTTGCGCCGCGATTTTCTCGCGGTACACTGGAACCTGCGATGCAGGTGCGCGTCCTTTTCTTCGGGGTTCTGAAGGATCTGGCGGGGCAGGCGGCGGATTCGCTCAGCTTGCCGGAGCCGGCCACATTGCGCGACCTGCTGAATCACTACGAGGCGCGGATCCCGGGGCTTAGAACGCTGAGCTCCTCGATCGCCATGTCGATCAACCAGCACTACGCCGGGCCCGAAGCGAGACTGCAGCCGGAGGACGAGGTAGCACTCCTGCCCCCGGTGAGCGGCGGGGCCCGGGATAACGCGGTCGAGCCAACCCCTGTGTGTTCGGTCGAAATCATCCGCGAGAAGATCGATACTGCCGCGCTTTGGAAAAAAATCCAGTGCCCTGCCGATGGTGCCGTGGTCACCTTCGAAGGCGTAGTACGGGACAACAGCCGCGGCCGCCGCACCTTGTTCCTCGACTACGAAGCTTACGAAGAGATGGCTCTCAAGCAGATGCATGGCTTGGTCGAACAGGCGTTGTCGAGGTTTCCCATCCGAGCGGTTCTCATGGTGCATCGGGTTGGCCGCCTCGAAATTGGCGAGGCCAGCGTGGTGATCATGGTGGCCTCCCCCCACCGGGCGGCCGCCTTCGATGCCGGCCGCTGGCTGATCGACCGTCTGAAACGGACGGTGCCCATTTGGAAAAAAGAGTACTTTGAAGATGGTGCAGTATGGGCGGACGGTGAGCCGTTTCCCGCTGAGCTCGCCCGGCGCGAAAGCAGCCATCCGGGAAAACCCGCATCTAACTGATCAGGTTCTTCCTCCCGGGCGGCCAGAGTTGGGGTCTTTGCGCCGTGCCAGGCGTCTTTTCGAAGTCAGTGAACCGCCCGAGGTCGGGAGGAAATCCGCGCCGATCGCGCACAACATTGCAATTCTTTGATGAGAAATCTGGCATTTATCCTAGCGGCCGCCGCCGTGCTGTCAAGCGCACAGGTCCCCAAGCCGCCTTGGGCCTCCGGCGCCTCGCCCCCGGCGAAAAGTAATCCCGCTCCCACGAGCCCAGCCCAACAGCCAGCGTCCACCATAAAAGTTAATGTCAAGCTGGTGAACGTGTTCGTCACCGTGACGGACGAGCACGGAGCGCCCATGGCCGGACTGGTGAAAGACAATTTCGAACTCGAGGAAGACGGCCAGCCTCAGACGATCGCCGTCTTCGACAAAGAATCCGCGCTCCCCCTGTCGATTGTCATGGATATTGACACCAGCTTGAGCACGCGCAAGGATCTGCCCCTCGAACTGAATTCCGCCCGCCGCTTTGCGCACGCCATCTTGCGACCGATCGACGCCATGTCCGTCTATGAATTCAGCGAAGTGGTGAGTGAAATGGTGCGGTTTACCTCCGATCTCAAGCAGATCGATCACGCCATTGATCATCCCAGGCTGGGTGCGGCAACTGCGCTCTACGACGCCCTATATTTGGGTTCGCAGGCGCTCGAATCGCGCCAGGGAAGAAGGGTTACGGTGGTCATCACCGACGGCGGCGATACCGTGAGCCGGGTAGATTACAAAGAGGCGCTGCGCGCCGCCCAGGAAGCCGAGGCCGTCGTTTATAGCATTATTGTCGTTCCGATCGAAGCCAGCGCCGGCCGCGACATCGGCGGAGAACATGCCCTGGTGCAACTCTCGGAGGACACGGGCGGGAAATACTTCTATGCCACCACCGTGCCCGAACTCGATGATGCCTTCCACAAAATCAGCGATGAGTTGCGAACCCAATACCTGCTGGCCTATTACCCGGCGCAACGGCTGTCGGACTCCGATTTCCGTCGCATCCAGGTAAAACTCAAAGGCGTCTCTGATGCCAATTACTCCGTGCGTCACCGTACCGGCTACTACACCACAAAATCCAAATTCTAAGTTGCCCGCCTGAATCCGATTCCATCCCCCCGCCTGCAGGAATCCATACTGCGAACGAGCCCCTGCCTGCCTGCTCGGGCGGCTCATCCCGCGCCGAAGTGTCTCTAGCAAACCCTGGATAACAATTGCTCGCCCTCGCCGCTGTTCAAGAATCGGCTACAAGAACCTTGCATTCCCGGAAGCGAGGGAGTCAGCTTGGCTTGTGCCAAATTTTCGCGCGGGTAGTGACTTTCGTCACGTGACAAGCTTGGCGACCTCCCCTGTTATCGTCAGTCAGGTCGGCTACCATTGCTGCAGAGATGCAGAGATTTTGCCGAATCGTTTTAGGGGGGATTCATGCAGCAGAACACAAGTAGCCTGACACCTCTTGCCTTGGCGTGTGTCCTGGCGTTGGCAATCGGATGGAGCGCTCCGGCAGCCGCCGACAATCTGTATGCAAGCATTCGGGGCACGGTGACGGATCCGTCGGGAGCTGTGATCCCCGGTGTCAAGCTGAGCGCGACCAACATAGCCACCGGAATCGCGTACACCACGACGACGAATAAAGATGGTGCTTTCGCTTTCCTGCAGCTCCCGGTCGGCGACTACACGGTCCGAAGCGAAGCGCAAGGATTTGAGAAATTCCAGAGTAGGGGAATTCATCTGGACCTCAACGAGGTGTACGCCCTCAACATCAAGCTTGCAGTGGGGACGGTGAGTCAGGAATTGGTCGTCGAGTCCAATCCCGTGCAGGTGGAGAGCACTGACATGCAACTGGGCACCACAATCACCGGACAGCAAATTGTCGACCTACCGCTCAACGGTCGAGATTGGACCACCCTGCAACAGCTTCAGCCAGGTGTTGTTGGGCAATCGGATCGTTTCGGGGGAGGAAGCGGAGGGCCCGGAGGCTACTCGGGGAACGGCGCGGAGACGCAACAGAACTCGTTTCTGATCAACGGTACCGATTCCAATGACGCCGTGTTGAACACCGCTCTGGTAACGCCTAGCCCGGATGCAATCGGCGAGTTCCGGATGGTCACAAGCACCATCAATCCAGAGTATGGCCGAAATTCGGGCACGATCATCAACGCCGTGATCAAGAATGGCAGCAATCAGTTCCACGGAGACCTGTTTGAGTTCTACCGCGATACCTTCCTC
>JASHSL010000297.1 GCA_030040855.1 Terriglobales bacterium | reverse complement strand
GCATAGGAAATTTTCCCGAGAAACGCCGGTCTCCTGGCCCCGGTGGCGGAGGGCAGATTCGAGGGCCGGTGGTTCCAGGTTTGATATGCCAAGAAAGCAAAGGCTGCTGCCTCCTTTGCTGCCGACGGAATTCCGAATGCCTCCGACGAACAGATCACTAATCCTAGCGGGAGAACTTCGTCGGCCAGCATCGCCATCAGCGTCGCGTTGCGGGTTCCGCCCCCGGAGACGATGTACTCTCGGTAGTGTCCCGGCTTTTTCACGACGAAGCGCCGGAGCGCATCGCCGATCGAACGCGCGGTCAACGCAGTGGCGGTGGCCACAATGTCGGAGGCACTCCTGTTTCCACATCGGCTCAGGAAGGCCCGGACAAAGTCCCGCCCGAACTCCTCTCGTCCCGCAGTCTTTGGCGGCTTGCGGCGGAAGAAGGGTTCTCGCAAGGTCTGGGTGACGATCTGCTTGAGCACCTTGCCTTTGGCAGCGATCCGCCCATCGCGGTCATACGGTCGGAGGAAGAGCCATTCCGTCACCGCGTCCATGACCATGTTGCCTGGACCGGTGTCGAAGGCAAGCACTTGCTGAGGACAGGCGGCGGCGGGAATTGCCGTCAGGTTGGCGATTCCTCCGAGGTTTTGCAGGATCCGGCCCCGCCGTGCGTCGCGATAGAAAACAAAATCAAACAACGGGACGAGCGGTGCACCCTTACCGCCTACCGCCATGTCCGCGGGCCGGAAATCCGATACCACCGGAACGCCTAGGCGCATCGCCAGAACCGAGCCGTCCCCGCTTTGCCAGGTCACGGACAGTCTGCGTCCGAGGAAGGGGGCCGCTTCGCCTTGGTGATAGAGCGTCTGCCCATGACAGCCCACAAGCTCGGCTTTCCTCTGGAATCGCCCCTCAGCCCGAAGCACGGCCTCGGCATATAGCTCCGGAAGCAGGAAGTTCAATCGTGCCAGATCGGCTACGGCGATCGAGGTGGAATTCATCGCCGCTAGGATGAAATTACGGACCTTTCGCGGATAGGGATATTCGGCGTGACCGAGAAGCTTGACGGTGAAGTCGCGGCCATACGGTTTTCCCCGAGGATGGGGTGAAGGCCCTTCGATTCCGAGCAGCGCAACGTTGATCCCGTCCGCGGAGGTTCCGCTCATCACCCCGGCCACGATCATGCCGGTTTGCGCCGTCCCCCGCCGTCGGCGGTCAGGTTCGCGAATCGCACCTGTTCGCCGAGCTCCCACAATCTGCGCATCAGCTTCTCTATTTTCGCAGGATTCGGCGCCGGCGCCGCTCGCTGGAGCTCCCTGGACTTCTGCTTAAAGGTCAGCACTCGCTCGATCGACTGTCGACATCGCCGGGCGAACTCCCGGTCGGACTCGCAGGCGCGAGTGAGGGCTTCATGACAGCGCACCACGTGTTCTTCCACGCGACAGATGAGGCATAGGTCGCCGCCCGCCCTGATATGCGCCACGGCAGCCCGCTCGATAGGGGCTGCCTTGAGCACGGCCCCCATTTCAAGATCATCGGAAACGACCAAGCCGCGATAGCCGATTTTCTTCTGCAAGACGTCGTGAATCCATTGCTTTGAAAGCGAGGCCGGGGTCCGGTTTCGGGTTACCGCGGGGTAGGCTGCGTGTCCCACCAGAACCATGGGCGCTTCCCGGCGCAGGGCGCGATAGGGCGCGAGATCCTGCTCCCACAGTTGCTTCCAAGGCTTCTTAACGCTAGGCAGCGCGTGATGCGTGTCCAGATTGGCCGCGCCAAGTCCGGGGAAATGCTTGAGCGCCCCCAGAACCCCCGCCGAGCGCAAGCCGCCGAGGAAATCCCGCGCGTAGCGGATTACTTCGCCAGGATTGGCGGAAACGGCCCGCGAACTCATGACCTCGCGCGACGCCTCCGATACCAGATCGACGACCGGAGCAAAATCCGTGTTAAACCCGAGTGCCCGACACGCTTCCCCGAGCACCCGCCCGTGTTTGCGCGACAACCTGCGGTCGCCGCTGCGAAACACATCGGCTGGAGCCGGCGCGCGACCGAGGACGTTGCGAAAGCGATCGACCCGCCCTCCTTCCAGGTCCACACAGGTAAAGAGCCGCGTGGACACGCAGCTCTGGCAGTCCTTAAGCAGCCGGTAGGTTTGCTCGGGCGTGACGATGTTTCGCGCAAACAGGATCACGCCGCCTGGTTGGAGCCTCGTCAGCAGGGAACGGAGCCGTCGCGACATCTCCGTGCCGTCGAATCCGAGGATCACGAGCTGGCCAATCGATTTCTGCAAATCTGTGTGCAGCTTCGCCATAGGGAGAGGCCTCGGAGCTAATCGTCCATCGTTCCTCTAGGATCCCTCCTTGTCTCCGTTGCCGCCCTGCGCCTCGGGACGCGGTAGGCCGCAGTTTCCCCGCGACTGGCCTATCCAACTTGCCGCTTCAATTCCACCAGCAGGTTGAGGGCTTCGAGAGGCGTCAAGCGATTAAAATCCAGCTCTCGCAAGGTCTTGACGAGCGGTGGTTCGAGGGCAGTGAAAATGGTCAACTGAGTCGGGAGTCGCGGCTCCAGTTCGTCCCTCGCCAGCTGGTCCGTCACGTGTTGCTCTGCCGTCTCGTGTTCCGCCAGAACCTCCCGCGCTCGCTCCACCACCGCGCTCGGCAGGCCGGCCAGTTTGGCGACTTCGATTCCGTAGCTGCGGTCGGCGGCCCCCGGCTCGACCTTGCGCAGGAAGGCGATGCCGTTGTTCGTCTCGCGCACCGAGACGTGGTAGTTTTTCACCCCCGAGAGCCGGTCGGCCAGTTCCGTGAGTTCGAAGTAATGGGTGGCGAACAGTGTCTTGGCTCGGGTTCGTGCATGCAGGTATTCGATGACCGCCCAGGCGATGGCCAGTCCATCATAGGTCGCCGTGCCCCGGCCCACTTCATCGAGAAGGATCAGAGACTGTGGTGTGGCGGTGTGAAGAATAGCTGCGGTTTCGGTCATCTCCACCATAAACGTTGAACGCCCGCGCGACAGGTTATCGCTGGCGCCAATCCGGGTAAACACCCGATCCACGATTCCCAGGCGCGCCGAGGCTGCCGGCACGAACGATCCCATCTGCGCCAGAATCACCGTCAGTGCCGCCTGGCGCAGATAGGTGGATTTGCCACCCATATTGGGCCCGGTCAGGATCAACACGGTGTGGGTGGTCGAGTTGAGATACAGATCATTGGGGACAAAGCGCTCCTCCAGGT
>JASHSL010000296.1 GCA_030040855.1 Terriglobales bacterium | reverse complement strand
CGCCTGGTCTTCCCCGCATTGTTGGTCGCCGTACTGCTGCGCGTCGGCATGTCATTCGATCCCGGACTCCACCTGCCCTGGTGGCTCTGGGCAGCATTGCTGCTGGTGGTGCTCGCCGGCCTCAGCCGCTTCATGTGGTTCCTCGTGCTCTTCACCGGCTACTGGGTCGTGTTTTGGCAGCAATACATCAGTTTGCCCGGATATATCCACGCCTACATCAACCCCCATGCGGATGTCGAGCTCATTTTGGTGACCGATGGCCTGACCGTGATCTGCCTCACCCTGGCGGTGAACTTCGTAACCCGCAAGATCCCTGCTTTTCAAGCGGTGATTCTGGGGACCCTGATCACGTCCTTAGCTTGGCTGATCCTAGCCTTCCGCTCTACCGCGCCGACCGTGGTGCTGGCGTTATTTGTCGTTGCCTTGGGCGAGATCACGCAATCGCCCCGGTACTACGAATACATCTCGCGCCTGGCGCCGCCGGGCCAGCAGGGCACCTACATGGGATTTGCCTTCTTGCCGATCGGGATCGGGTCCCTCATCGGCGGATGGTTTGGGGGGATGCTCTTCCACCAATTTGGGGAAATCCGACATCAAGGTGGACACATGTGGTGGTGCGTGACCGCCGTCGGCATGGTTACAGCCCTAGGGCTGTGGATCTACGATAGGCTACGCAACCAAGTGCCGCCGACGCCGAACATTCCCCACCCGCAAAGTGACCCCGCCTGATAACATGGCCGAACTCGATAGGCTTGCCTCTGCCTGCGGCAGGAGGATTCGCACCGAGCATCACCCCACCTGGCGTTCTGTGGGAGCAACTCACGCGGAACGACGGAGATGCGGATGTCCGCCCTCGCCTGTTTTCAGTCACACAGCCAGACCGGCGAATCGACGCGGAGCGCCTGACCCGATCGACCGAAGCCGCACACAGACGACAGAAATAACCTGCCGACAGTAGGCGAGAAGCAGTTGCCGGACGATTTCCTGGTCGACGGCATGGACATTGCGCTTGAAATATCGGGCGCGGGGTGCGACTTCGCCCGCTGCGAGGAAATGATCTCGCTTCACGCTACCCCGGAACCAGCCTGCGAAGCAGCAGTCGCCGCTTGGGGCGCCGCCTCCTCGACTACCAATTGCGCTTGGGCAAGAGTGCGCTTTGCTAACGGCTTCAGCCAGAACAGCGCCATGAGGGCAGCGACGACATCGCAGGCGATCATAACGTAGAACACCGGCACCCAGGAATTAGTCTTGTACATCACATAGGCGGCGACGGGCGCCGAAAAGATAGAGGCAGTACCTTTCGAAGTGTAGACGATTCCGTAATTCGTGGTGACCCATCGCCTGCCGTACAGATCCGCCGTGATCGAAGGGAACAGGGAAAAGATTTCGCCCCAGGCAAAGAACACGAGGCTCGACAAGAGGACGAACATGACGGGTTTGTGGATGGTCTGGAGCCACAGCCAGATCGCCAGACCTTCAATCAGGAAGGCGCTGAACATGGCATTCTCCCGGCCAACCTGGTCGGAGATCCAGCCCCATAGCGGACGAGTGACACCGTTCACGATCCGGTTCAACTGAATCGCGAGAATGGAGGCCGATAGGCCCGAGAAAACAACCTGTTTATCCACCTTGTAAAAGCCAGCGATCTCCTTGAGTTGCGCTGTGACCACCAGGCCGCCGAAGGCCACGAGCGTCATCATGATGTAAATGGCATAGAAGGATGGTTGTTTCACCATCTCAAACCACGTCATATCACGTATGTTTTGCCGGACGTTGGCAACCGGCTTCCAATCCTTGGGAAACCAGTTCTTGGGAGGCGCCACGATGAACATGGCCGCCAGGCTCACGATGATGCCCTGGAGGATGCCCCAAAAAATAAACGCATGACGATAGCCGGAAACTTTGATCATCGTTTCAATCGGAGCAACCGTGACTGCAGTACCGATTCCGTAGGCGCCAGACACAATCCCCACGCAGAGCCCGCGGTGATCGGGGAACCACTTCAGCACGTTGCCGGTGCATCCGCCGTAAACCGCTCCCGCTCCAATCCCACCGATGGCGTACCAAACGTAGAGTTCGCTGAGGGTGGTAGCGGCCCCAGCTCCGATCCAACCAGCTCCGACCAGCAGACCGCCAATCCCGATGACGAGCCGTGGCCCCAGGCGATCAATCAGGTAGCCTTCGAACGGCACCAGCCAGGTTTCACAGAATACGAAGGCGGCAAAGGCCACCTGCACGGCGGCCAGAGTGGCCTGCAAGCTTGTCGTGAGCGGGTTGGTAAAGAGCGTCCAGGCATATTGCAGATTAGCAATCGCCATCATCGCGATGACGCACGACAGCATCTGAATCCAGCGGTTGATGATCTTGGGCTGGGGATCGACTGCAGCTCCAGAAATAACCATAGGCCTACTCATAGACTCCCCAGACTGGTCCGACAACTAGACCAGCGCATTCTACCCACACTACCAAACGGCTCGAAACAAAAGCTCTTGCCTGGTTCGAGCCTCGACCACGGCTGAGATTGCGAGGGCTTACGCCGTTCGTGACAGCCGGCGCAGTTCCTCGACAATGCTCACTCCGCTGCTCGTGCCAATGCGATTTGCTCCCGCTTCGATCATCGCCTTCAGCTCGCCAGCGGTTCGAATTCCCCCCGACGCCTTCACGCCGACGTTCGGCCCCACCATCCGGCGCATCAGCCTGACATCCTCCACGGTCGCTCCTCCTCCCAGAAATCCGGTGGAGGTCTTTACAAAATCCGCCTCCGCTGCGACGCTCAATTCACAGGCCAGCTTCTT
>JASHSL010000295.1 GCA_030040855.1 Terriglobales bacterium | reverse complement strand
TTCAGCTCGTCGGAATACATCGCTTGGATCATGGCAGCCGAGGAACCGTTGCGCTCGGCGTCTATACTCGCGCGTCACTCTGGGATTTGCCGTAACGAAATGCTGAAGCTAATGAAGGACTGTATCCACTTTTTTCCAGAGCCGCTTGAGGATGCGAGCGTGTGCGGAGAGCTTACGATCAAACGCGGGTTGAAGCGGCGCGCTCGCAAGAGGAAACTCGTGATTGATCGCGAGATGAGGGCAGGGTTGGAGACGCTCATTCCACGTTCGAATTGCGAGTACGTGTTCACCAGTCCCAAGACTCAGCGGAATCGTTACCACCGTGGGTGCTCGAAACGCGAATCACGCGGGTGCGCAAGAAGATGACTACGCACCCCGACGCGGGTCTGCATGCCCTGCGTCACACGTTTCTTACCGAGGCCGGCGAACACACCGACCCGTTTACATTGCAGTATGTGGCTGGACACGATAACATTAAGACGACGATGCGCTACGTGCATCCACGCGAGGACGCCGTCGAAAAGCTATTTGTGCGGCTGGGCAACCTGTCGCGCCCGGAGAGTCGTGTAGAATGCAAAAGGTCGGTGCAAAATCCGGTGCAGTCGGAAACACCCTCAGATACCGATCTTGCTAAGATATTGAGCGGGTTAGGTTTACAAACTGCGGAAGTGGTGGAACTGGCAGACACACCATCTTGAGGGGGTGGCGCCGCAAGGCATGGGGGTTCAAGTCCCCCCTTCCGCACCATGGTGACTCGCTTCGATCATCTCCGAGGTAAGAAGAAAGAACTTGGCCCATATCGAGGTTGCGCTTATTTTTAGCACCTAGGGTAGGAAGGGACGCTGCTGAAAATCGCCTATGATTGCTCTAATCACGCTCATTCATATCATCGTGTGCTTGTTTCTCATTATTGTGGTGCTCCTGCAAAGCGGGCAGAGTGGAGACATTGCCGCAGCTTTCGGCGGAATGGGAAGTCAAACGGCCTTCGGGCCGCGGGGTGCGGCCACGGCTTTGTCGAGAGCAACGACCTGGTCTGCCATTATCTTCATGGTGACTTCGATCACTCTGTCGGTGGTAGCATCGCGCCGCGCCGGACCGAAGTCGGTGCTGCAGGGACTGAGCTCTTCGCAAACCAAGTCACAACCGGCAAAGCCGGCTGCGCCACCCGCCGCGCCGCTACAAAAGTGATTGTTTGTCGTTCGTCTTTGCTCGTCGGCTAAGAATCAGGAATACCGGCCCGCCATGATTCACGAAATTCTTCCGGTCGGACCATTGCAGTGCAATTGCTCGATCCTTGGCGACGAGGCTACACGAGAAGCCCTCGTGATCGATCCCGGAGATAACATTCGGGAAGTTCTTGCCTTGACTTCCAAGCACAATCTCGTGGTCAAGCAAATCGTCATTACTCACGCGCACATTGATCACGTGGGGGGCGCCATGAAGCTGCGCGCTGCGACGGGAGCGCCAATCTTACTCAATCGCAGGGACTACGATCTGCTCAAGATACTTGATGTCCAGGCCGCCTGGGTAGGCATGGTTTCTCCCGGTCCAGTTGAAATTGACCAGAGTGTGGGAGACGCTGACAAGGTGAAGGCAGGATCGCTTGTCGCCGATGTGATTCATACCCCCGGGCACACCGAAGGTAGCATCTGCCTGTATTTTCCCAGCGAGAACAAGCTGATTGCAGGCGACACGCTGTTTGCGGGAAGCATCGGCCGGACCGACCTCCCTGGCGGTTCATTCAACAAAATCATCCGTTCGCTGCATGAAAAGGTACTGGTGCTGCCGGACGAGACTGCAGTTGTGCCTGGACATGGCCCCCTGACTACGATCGGAGAGGAGAGGAAGAGCAATCCTTTCTTGAGGTAGGAAGCAGGTCTCAGGCCGCAGGGGGACGATGGCAGCGGGTCGAAAAGTTACCGGTCAGCTACGGAGGGTGGATTGATAACTCTCGGTCAAGTCGCGGATGCGCCGGGCGTCGGCTTTGCGATGCCCGTGCAATGCGAGTGGGGAAAAGCAGGTTCCTTTCGTCGAGCGGCTGGCGATAAAACTATCTTCTGCCATCGGTGAATCGCCTTGCAACCGACGTGTGCGCGCCCTACCACGCGGTTTCCCAGGCTGCAGGCAAGGCGCTTGAGCCGTGGCTGGGTCTTATACCCAGTCTAATGCCCCTTTCTTCCAAATCCAGATGTAGCCCACAATCAGAATAGTAAGGAAGATTAACATTTCGACCAAGCCAAAGACACCCAATGCCTTAAACTTCACCGCCCAGGGAAAGAGGAAGATCGTCTCGACATCGAAGACCACAAAAAGAATGGCCACGATGTAAAAGCGTATGGTATAGCGGCCGCGGGAACTACCCACGGGATCGATGCCACATTCGTAGGGCATGAGTTTGGTGCGGTGCGGGTTTTCCGGACGCACCAGTTTGGCGGCGACGAGCGTGACCGGGATTAGAAACCCGACCACGGCGATGAAGAGAAAGATAGGAATATAGTTCTGAGGCATCGTTCCTCAGCTCTACCGAAAAGCAACCAGGCACAGCTAGTCCATAGTACCGCTGAGCCGGATCGTTCTTCAAGAAGAGGGATACCTGGCATGCGCGAAAGTCGCGCAGTTTATAATCGCAATTCCTAGACGAAGGCAACCCTTGGCACTCGACGAAAAGATCTACGAACTACGGCGCGACAAGCTTAGGCAGATTGAAGCTCTCGGGCAAAAGGCCTATCCGACCCGCTTCGAGTTCACACACACCATCCCTGAAATCCTCCTGGAGTACGCCGACAAACCCGCCGACGACCTGGACCGATCGCGGGTCCCGGTGCGAGTTGCGGGGCGGATCATGGCGATCCGGTTGATGGGAAAGGCCGGGTTCGCGCATCTGCAGCAGGGCGGGCAAAAATTGCAGATTTACGTAAAGAGCGATGCGGTAGGCGTGCAAGGATTTGAGCTCTACAAACTGCTCGACGTCGGAGACCACATCGGAGTAAGCGGGTACCTGTTTCGAACTCGGACGGGCGAGCTCACCGTGCACGTCGAAGAGATTACGTTTCTGACGAAGGATCTGCTGCCCTTACCGGAGAAGTGGCATGGACTCACCGACGTCGAGCTGCGCTACCGCCAACGCTACCTGGACTTGATGATGAACCCCGCAGTGCGCCATGTCTTTCTGCAGCGCAGCCGACTGGTCCAGTCGATGCGGCGGTTTCTCGACTCGCGAGGGTTTCTGGAAGTCGAGACGCCCATGATGCAGCCGATCGCCGGGGGCGCCATGGCTCGGCCTTTTGTCACTCATCACAACACACTCGACATGGAACTCTACTTGCGGATTGCGCCCGAGCTCTATTTAAAACGGCTTACCGTAGGCGGATTCGACCGCGTCTATGAGATCAACCGCAACTTCCGCAACGAGGGGCTGGGCTGGCGCTGGAATCCAGAGTTTACCATGCTTGAGTTCTACCAAGCCTACATCGACTACCGCGGAGTGATGGATCTCACCCAGCAGTTGCTGATTCAGGCCGCCCAAGATGTTCTCGGCGGCACCAAGGGCAAGTGGGGTGAGCACGAGATCGACTGGGCGAGCTCGAATTGGCGCCGCATGACCATGCGGGAGGCGGTTATAGAATACTGGCCGGAGCGAGCAGGGGCTAAGCCGGCACTATCGGATTTCGCCTCACCTGATTCGGTCAAGACGCTTGTCGCGCGCTTCAACTCCGGACATGTACACATCGCGTATGATCCCAAGGAGCCGACGGGAAAGACCATTGTCAATCTGTTTGATGCGGCGACCGAGGAACACCTGATTCAGCCAACCATCATTTACGAGTTCCCTACCGTGGTCTCCCCGTTGTCGAAGCAGAAGGCGGACGAGCCCGATTGGACCGAGCGTTGGGAGATTTTCGCCGGCCAGATGGAGATCGCCAACGGCTTCAGCGAACTCAATGATCCGGAAGAGCAGCGGCGGCGATTCGCGCAGCAACTCGCGCAGCGAGAAGGCGGTGACGAAGAAGCTCACCAAATGGATGAAGACTACGTCCGCGCGCTTTCCTACGGCATGCCGCCGGCCGGCGGAGTGGGGGTCGGCGTGGATCGGCTGGCAATGTTATTGACTGACTCCCACAGCATACGCGATGTGATTCTGTTCCCTCTGCTTCGACCGGAAAAGGGCTCAACCCAAGAGGATATTCCGAAGTGAACCCCGCGCCATGCGCTGCCCGCCGTTATCCGTATGCCAGTTCCTTGGCTCTTTGCACGGCCTTGACCACGGCCTTGATTAAGGTCACGCGCAGCTTGCCCTCTTCGAGTTCGAGGATTCCATCGATGGTGCATCCGGCGGGGGTGGTCACGGCATCCTTGAGCAGGGCGGGGTGATCGCCGGTTTCCAGCACGACCGTGGCCGCGCCCAAAGTAGTTTGGGCGGCCAGCAGGGTGGCGATGTCGCGCGGCAATCCAACCTTCACCCCGGCCTCGGCGAGCGACTCTAGAATGATGTAGATGTAGGCGGGGCCGCTGGCCGAAAGTCCGGTGACCGCGTCCATATGCTTCTCGTCCACCACCACCGTCCTGCCGATCACCCCAAAGAAGGAGCTGGCAATCTCCAGGTGGCATGCCTCGGCAAACTGTCCTTTGCAGAGCCCGGTCATGCCGCAGCCCAGCAGGCAGGGCGTGTTAGGCATGGCTCGGACCACCGGAATCTTGATTCCGAGCGTCTGCTCGAATTGCCGGGTGGGCACAGAAGCGGCGACAGAGATGATCAACTGAGTGGAGGAGACCGCAGCGCGAATCTGCTGCATCACACCTTCGACGGCCTGTGGCTTCACACAAACCAGGATGATCTCGGCCTCCCGGACAGCCGCGGCGTTATCGGTTCCCACCGCGATTCCGAGCTTCTGCGCCAAGCTGTGCGCCCGATCTTCATGTTGCACCGTCGCCGTCGTCGTCTGGCGTGACAATAAACCCTTCTCGAGAAGCGCGCTCAGAAGAATCCCGCCCATCTTGCCCGCACCGAGGACTGCCACCCTTCTACCCAGGGGATCCATCCTAACCTCCGTAAGAACCGGTTAATGTTACGAAGCCCCCACCGAACCGGCGCGGGCGACTGAAAGCCGAGGATATCATCAATTCCGCTTCCGGCAGGACAACAGCGAATGTCTTCTCGGAAACGGGGACGGGCTCGCGAACCGGGGTTGCGCATCAGCGGGGATTGAGGCGGTAGACCCAGCTGGCAGGAAGCGATATGGGTTGAGACGTCTTCGAGGCCAGATCATGATTCGCGCGGTCGACAATCTCTTCCACCTGACTGTGGGCGGGAGCCAGGGAACACACTGGATCGGTGCCGCTGGCATCGCCGGTCAGCAGCCATGCCTGACAGCGGCATCCGCCGAAGTCTTCCCCGCGACGGTCGCAGCTCCGGCAGGGCTCCGGCATCCATGCTTCGCCCCGGAATTTTTGGAATGCCGACGACTGTTGCCAGATCCATTCAAGTGGATGCTCACGGACATTGTCGAAAGTCAGGCCCGGAATCACTCCCGCGGCATGGCAAGGCAGTGCCTGACCTTTGGGATCGATCAGCATCAGCCGCCGGCCCCAGCCTCCCATGCACGCCTTCGGATAACGAGCATAATAGTCCGGGGCAATATAGTCGATGCGCATGCGTCTGGCTAGGCGCTCCTGAGCGGCGCTGAGGGTCACTTGCAACCGCTGAAGCTGCTGCCGATTGGGCATGAGTGCTTCCCGATTGCGCCACGCCCATCCGTAGTATTGAACGTTGGCGATCTCCAGACGGTCGGGTGCCAGTTCCTCGGCCATCGCGATGATCGCGGGCAAATGGTCGAGGTTTTGCCGGTGTACGACCACGTTGACGGTGAAGGCAAGTTTGAACCGGCGAATGAGCTGAGCCAGTGCCAGTTTGGAGCGATGACTCCGCGCTCCCGCGATTTCGTCTGCCAGCTCCTCGTTCCCCCCCTGAAAACTCAGCTGAATGTGCTCCAAACCGGCCTCGGTCAATGCTTCTAGACGCTTCTCGGAAAGTCCCACGCCGGAGGTGATCAGATTGACGTAAAGGCCTGCGCCATACGCCCGAGCCGTCAGTTCCACCAGATCCCTGCGCGCCAGTGGCTCACCACCCGTGAAGTGCACGTGCAGAAAGCCACATTGGCCGGCTTGCTCGAAGACGCTCACCCATTCCGCAGTCGACAGTTCGGAGGCAGCGCTCTGCATGGCCAGCGGATTCGAACAGTAGACACAATGCAGCGGGCATCGGTGCGTCAGCTCGGCGATCAGGGCTAAAGGGGCGGACACCATGGTAGAGTCGAAGACTGGCGCCGGGGTCCTTAGGTTGAGCCTATCTGTTTCTCTCCGTTTCCTCTGAGAGTGCCTCACTAGCGCAACCATCGACGGGTTTCCAGTCTCCGCTCATCAAACCGGATATGCCTGTTTCAGGCGTCCGGCTTTCCGATGGACTTCACAGTAGACTCACGGACGGGCTTCATATTGGATAT
>JASHSL010000294.1 GCA_030040855.1 Terriglobales bacterium | reverse complement strand
CAATAAAGCAAAACTGCGGTGAGCAATCGCAATGATGTAGTTTTCATATTCCGCCTCGGAAGAAGATTATCGCGGACCGCTGATCATTACGGCATCCTGCGTGGTCTCGCGTTTGGCGACCAGCAACGTGTGGCCGTCCCGAGTCCATGCGAAGTTGTAAATTTGACCCTCGCGAAAGTGGGTGACTTGCCGCGGCTCTCCGCCAGATCGCTTTTGCTCCCACACATTGGTAGCGCACTTTCTGGTCAGCAGGTACTGCAGTCCACGGCTTTGCGGGACTGAGATCACTGACAGCAGTGGTCGGGCAGAGTTCGATAACTGCTGGAGGGTGATGGCGAGGGCATGTAGGCATAGCAGATCAGACGCAACACGGGAAACCCCAGCGGTGATCGCGGTATCAAAGATATCTCTTGGTGAACATCGGTTCGCCTTGCACTCTTTCGAGAAGTGGCCTGGATATTCTCCGCGATTGATGGCACGCAGGGTTATTCTTCATGCTTCACTGGAGCAATCAGCACCGGACCAAGATTCTCCTTGCGCATTAAGTCGTTAACGGCAGCCACGTCTTTCGACACCACATCGTTCCACTTGGCGAGTTGTTCGTCGAGCTGTTTGCTCAGATCGTCGAACACTTCATAGGAGGCCTCAGTGGGGGCAGTATCCGCACTCTCCACAACACCGGCAAGGGCCAGCAGTTTGTCATTCAGCTTGATGGGATAATTGAGCGCGTCCTCGCTGGACTTCGATTTAGTCTGAACAAGCTCTTGCTCAATGGAGGTGATTTTCTTGTCGATGTCCTTGGTGGCATCGACAATGGGTTTCATCTTCGGATCATCGCCCAAACGCTTGCGGAGATCGGCCAATTCGGAGCGGAGGTCGCGAATCTGCTTTACCGTGTCGTGGTCGCGGGAGACCTTCTCATTAATTTTGGTGGCTAGGTCAAACTGTTTTTGAAGATCGGCGAAGGAAGTCTTCACCCGCGGATCAAGCTGGACCTCAAAAGACTCGTTGAACGTCTTGCCGAGGGTTGTGAGTTTCACCTGATAGGTGCCGGGCAGCCCAAGGACCCCTTGCGGGAAGCCGCTCCAGCCGACGTGATGGATGTCCGTGGGTTTTTCGTAGCGCAGATCCCAAACAAAGCGGTTCAGGCCGGCCTTGGTGGGCAACTGATCACGAGGCACTTCGAGGCCGAGTTCAGCCGCCAACACGGCGAGTGTGCCGCCGGCTTCCTCTTTGGGCTTGCTAGAGAATTTCCGAACGAGTTTGCCATTGCGGTCGAGAATTTCGAGCGTGACTTCCTGGGGTTTTTTTTCCTCCATGCCCTTTTGGGTAGCCTGATCTGGTTCTTTGTCAGCTTCCTTGCCTGCGCTCTCTTCGGACGCGGGCTTCGCTGGTTCAATGGCCGACTTCAGATAGAAATCAATCACCGCGCCGGAGGGGGGATTGGCGCCGACCGCTGCCCGCGGACGGAATAAACCCCCGCCAGGACGGCGAAAAGCGACTGCGGGCTTGTACAGGAAAACTTCGCTGGCATCGATGCTCTCTTTGTATTGGCGAAGCGGGGTGATGTCGTCGAGGATCCAGAAGGCACGGCCGTGCGTAGCGACTACAAGGTCGTCGCCGTGCACTACAAGATCGTGGATCGGACTGACGGGAAGATTGAGTTGAAGGGACCGCCACTGGCCGCCATCGTCAAACGATACCCACAAACCTGTTTCGGTGCCGGCGAAAAGCAGACCTTTGCGTTTGGGGTCTTCGCGGACAGCATGGACGTACGCGCCACCAGGCAGGCCGGCACTGATCTTCATCCAGGTCTTGCCGTAATCGGCGGTCTTGTAGATGTAGGGAATGAAGTCGTCAAGCTTGTGGCGGTCGACGGCGAGATAGGCGGCCGAGGCGGCGTGAGGCGACGGATCAATAAGGCTGATCATGCTCCAATCGGGGAGATCGCGCGGGGTGACCTTGTCCCAGTGCTGGCCACCGTCGCGGGTAAGTTGTACGACGCCGTCATCGGTGCCGGCCCAGATCAAATTGCGCTCGAGGGGAGATTCGGCGACGGCAAAAATGGTGTCGTAATATTCGACGCTGGTGTTGTCCTTGGTCAGGGGACCACCGGAAGACTGCTGCTTGGACTTGTCGTTGCGCGTCAAGTCAGGACTGATGATGCTCCAAGTGTTGCCGGCGTCGGAAGATTTGAAAAGGACCTCGCCGCCAAAGTAGATGACATTGCTGTCGTGGGGAGAGAGAGCGAGGGGCGCGGTCCACTGGAAGCGGTGTTTCAAGTGGGCGGCGCCTGAGCCCATGGGATTGTCGGGCCAGGGAGAGATGTCTTGCTCCTGGCCGTTGGAGTGGTCGTAACGCGAGAGGTAGCCGTCGTAGGAACCGGCGTAAACGATCTCAGGATTGGGGAGGTAGGGAACGACAAAGCCGCTTTCGCCGCCGCCCACGGGGTACCAGTCGGTGCGGCTGATAGCACCTTCATCGCTGCTACTGGCAATGGCAACCGTGGAATTGTCCTGTTGTGCGCCATAGACGTGATAGCGGAAGCGATTATCGGTGGCGACGTGATAGAACTGCGCCGTGGGTTGATTATCCAGGGAGGTCCACGTGAGGCCGCCGTCGGTGGAACTGGTTGCGCCGCCGTCGTTGCCTTCAATCATGCGTTCTGGATTATCGGAATCGATCCAAAGGCCGTGACAATCGCCGTGGGGGACGTGCAAGGGTACGAACGTGTGGCCGCCATCAATAGACTTGTAGGTTCCAGTGTTGAGAACGTAGAGCGTGTCGATGTTTTTGGGGTCAGCGAAGATATGCGAGAAATACCAGGCACGCTGGGTGAAACGGTGATCACCGTTGACCAGCGACCAATGATCAGCGCCGTCATTTGAAACGTACACGCCGCCCTGTTCCGCTTCGATCAGCGCATAGACGCGATTAGTATCTGCGCCGGAGACTGCTACGCCAATGCGCCCAAGAATACCTTTCGGCAGCCCATTCCCCTCCAGGCGCTTCCAGGTGGCGCCATCGTCGGTGGATTTATACAAGCCACTCCCTGGCCCCCCACTCGTCAAACTCCAGGGTGTGCGGTTGGCTTCCCACAAGGCGGCAAACAGGATGTGCGGGTTCGACGGCGCGAACACGACATCGATGGCTCCGGTTTTCTCGTCTTTGTAAAGGACGTTCTGCCAGGATTTACCGCCATCGGTCGAGCGGAACAGCCCACGCTCCGTATTCGTTCCATAGGCGTGCCCCAGCGCCGCCACAAACACGAGATCGGGATTCGTGGGGTGCACGGCGATGCGGCCAATGTGCCGCGTGTCTTTCAGGCCCACATTCGTCCATGTTTTGCCCCCGTCGGTTGACTTATACACGCCGTCACCGTAGGAAATGTTGCCCCGGATGCAGGCCTCGCCAGTTCCGACGTACAGGACATTCGGATCCGATGGTGCAACGGCGATAGCCCCGACCGAGGAAATCTGTTGTTTGTCGAAGAGAGGCTCCCAGCTCGCGCCGCCGTTCGTCGTTTTCCAGACGCCGCCGGAGACCGCGCCAAAGTAATATGTGCTGGGCTCGTGAGGAACGCCCGTGACAGCCAAGACGCGCCCACCTCGAAACGGGCCGATCAACCGCCAGTGCATTCCCTGAAATGCCTTGTCTCTTTCTTCCTTGGCCTTATCTTCAGATTGTTGCGCGCGGACCGGCGCAACCAGAAGGAAAAGTGCCGCAAAGGCAGACAACAAACCGACGATGAATCGCGCACGTAAGACGGATTTCATTGAAAGTCCTCCCACGCCAAAAAGGTGTTATTCTCGAAGCGGCGAAGCAAGTGCTCCGTCTCCGCCATCACCGCCCGAGCAGCCCTGTCTTCCGCATTTCCGTTCGCGTAGATCGTACAGCATGCAATAATTTCAGCTTCGCAGGGGGCAGGTGGCCCGCCCAGTTAACCAGCCTTTGTGCCTCAAAGAGCGCCGTCATGTCGGCGCGTCGATCCTCGCGAGTGGCGCTACTATGGCTGGCCGGTGCCCAGCGACAAAAATCGCAGAGCACCCCTGCGCTCAGTCCCGGTTGCAACCGGCTAAGCAGACTCAGCTAGCGTTCGAGTCTGAGCCACCAATGCCTGCATCCTCCGAGACGGTCCATAGTACTCCGCCGAGGGCCGTAAGACATTCACTCTGTACAAACTTGGGATTAGGTTTGCCCGCAAACGCTCGCGACGAACGGCATGGTTGCCTCTTTCCGGGAGAGAGATTGAGATTGACGTTCGCTGTTCCGTGCGGCTGCAAGCTTACGTGGACCGCGGTTGAACCACCTGAGTGAGGATTTCACCTTCACCGCTGGATCGCAGCACCCAGCAACACGCTCGCCAGCTCCCGCGAAGGAGGATTTTCGGGATGAAGCTTGTTCGCATCCGTGCCAGACGTGCGTTTGCGGACGCGTAGATCCCTATTGGCGGTTCGCCATACGAACCATACCTCAAATCCGTACAGTCTTATGACAACGTACCCTAATCCTATGGAAGGTAATGGCGGAGAGAGAGGGATTCGATTTGCTCTCTCCTGCGAGTCTTAGAATTTTCCAGATTTATTGGGAAAATCGAGGGCCTAAGTCCAAGCGCAGCCCAAGCTTAAAACCAAGCCTCCTCCGGTATTTGTCAATTTTCCGACTCTCGATGGAAAAACGGAACCCTCAAATACGGGGCTGTCTACCGCGATTTTCGGTAGACACTTACTGAAATATTCGACCGGGTGCTTCCAATTACAGAGTCTATTCCGGCATAGGTTTTGGCCACTGAACCGCGGACGAGATCAGCTACTCTGCGCGGGGACCGGGGCGAGTTTCGCCGAGGTCTTCTGGGGTCTTCAGATGCCGTGGCAACAGGATTCCCACCACAATTGCTAGGTTAAGGTGTATCCGACATGCCCGCGGAGACCGCAGCGAATAAGCTTCGTGTGTGAAAGTTGGCCCCCGCCGGGGAATTTTCCGGGATGTTAAGATCTCGGCATTGTGACGCCATTCCCCGCCACTATGCCACTATGCGTGCCGTGCAGCTTCGGGCCTATGACGGCAACCCGGAAAGTATCACGGTTATTGAGTTGCCCGTCCCTCGCCCCGGCCGGGACAGGTGCTAGTCCGCGTCGCCGCTTCACCCATCAACCCGTCGGACCAGATGTTCATTCGAGGTCTTTACGGCTTCAAGAAACCTCTTCCCGCCACACCTGGGTTTGAAGGCAGCGGCACGCCCTTGAGGAAGCGCGCCATGTATCGCGAGGCATATGCACCCACGATATGTCTTTAACACATTACCGCGGCTTTTCCTGAGGATGACAATTCGTTCATTTTCGTCTTTCCGGTTTCAATCTTGGCTATGATTCTATCGGCTCATCGATCATGGTCGGTTGCAGTGCGGAGCGTGTCGTTGAGCGTAATCAAGATTAGGTAGGTAATGAAAAAGCTCAAAGTCCTCGTCTCTCTTCAGACGCGCGAGAACGATTTCCAAATAGCGCAGGCCCTGTCCGCAGAAGAGGCTGCCCGCAAATCAGGGATTGATGTTGAAATCGCTTTTGCAGAAAACGATGCCGTGGATCAAAGCACGCACGTCCTGCAAGCAATCCAGAATCCGGTCGGGTCTCGGCCGGATGCGATTTTGCTGGAACCGGTTGGAGGCACCGCACTGTCCCAGGTGGCCCGGGCCGCCTGCGCTGCTGGAATCGGCTGGGTGATTCTAAACCGAAATCCGGATTACATGACGGAACTCCGCAGAGCAGCAACCGCACCCGTCTTTGCGGTGACCTGCGATCATGCCGAGATTGGCCGCATACAGGCAAGACAATTTGCCGCGATACTCCCGAAAGGCGGCTCGATCCTGTACCTTGAAGGGCCATCGCATAGCTCTTCGGCCCAGCAACGCACGGCCGGAATGCTGGAGACGAAACCTTCGAATATCCAGGTCGCGATGCTGAAAGGGCAGTGGACCGAGGAAAGCGCGGAACGGACGGTGCGGTCCTGGCTGCAGCTGGCTACCTCGCGAATCGCCGCAATCGACCTTGTTGGTGCGCAAGATGACTCCATGGCCATGGGTGCGCGCAAGGCTTTCCAGAAGATCATCAACGAAGAGCAGCGTGCACGATGGTTGAGGCTGCCATTCACTGGCTGTGATGGTCAGCCGGCGACAGGTCGAAAGTGGGTACGCGAAGGATTGCTTGCCGCGACGATTTATGTTCCACCGCTTGCGGGGCAAGCGATCGAGATCCTCGCAAAAGCCGTTCAGGAGGGAACACAACCGCCGGAACAAGCGGTGACAGTGTCGTTCTCGATTCCGCCGCTGGAAACATTGGCTCCGCGAACTCGCGTTAGCGAAACACATCGTTCGATCTAGTCCCGGGCATCTTTAGACTGGATCGCGCGGGCGGCACCATCAGTTCAGTCACTGCCCAGCCTTCATGAGCAGCGACATTGAACTTCGCACTGGTGGTAAAGGGCATCAACGTGCAAGAAGTCGATCACTTGCGATGGCAACCCGCAGATGTCCATTGCAAGGACGAAACGACAGGCGAGCCGAAAGCTTTCATAGTCCGTCGTCCGACACGCTAGAAGCAAACACGGTGCTGTTCAGCATAAAATAGCTTCGCCACTAGCGGCTCCGTCGTACCGGGTCATTGGGTTGACGTACTTCGCCGGACGCTCCGAGATCGACTGACAGTAAAAAGCGCGTCTCTCGGTCGTTCGGTTTAGGTAGCGGCCTTCGAGGATGATTTCCATGCGTGGTCCCCTGTTTGTGGTTCTGGTATGTGCTTTGAGCGATAACCATGCGAGCTTTTATCACGATCACGCAGGGGCACCCTCGCCGAATGCGCGCCCATCCATCTGGGCTAATTTCAATTCTGGCGCTCCTCCGGTTTGGCATTGAGAAACGCGAACAACTCGCCTAGGTCATTTTCCTGCAGCTTGGGCCGGGGGATGCCCAGGCTTTGCGTTCGGCGGTACATCTCCGCACCATGGCGCCAGAGAGCGGCCGCTAGCACGACGGAATTGACCTGTCTTCCACGCCTACCCAACATCGGCCCGAGGGAGGTGCCCTGAGCGTTGGTTCCATGGCAGCGACTGCAACCGCGCGATGTGAACAGCTCCCGACCTGCCTCGACGGATCCATTTAATTTATTGCGCCTGAATTACCGTCAAACAGTAAGCGTACGCCGATGACCACAAACGTACGCTTACGTCAAACCAGACAAGTGACCGCTATGAATCTCTGGAAGGGTTTTGTTACAAGATGGTGCGATTATGACTACAAGCCGCGCGTCAGTTTCACTTCCCGCAAGAAATCATGGACCGCGGACGGTGCCAGAGTCTTGAGTGCGCCTTTATGCTGTTTCCGGAACGCGGTCACAAGAGTGGGGTCATACTCGATTTTGACGCGCTCGCAATTCGCCTTGAACACCTTGCGCAGCGTCGCGCCGTTTGCCAAGTTCGGTCGGTCATATTTGATCCG
>JASHSL010000293.1 GCA_030040855.1 Terriglobales bacterium | reverse complement strand
TCACGGTCTTTCCCGACGACCCCACCTGGCGAGATTTCTCCAGCCACTTGGCGTCCACCACCGGTCTGGAGCAGGCGACCGCCGCGCCCATGGCCTCGGCGAGTTCTTGCGCGATGGCGACGTTCTCTTTTTCCTGGATGCCGCGGCCGATGGACACTAAAACCGCGTACTGGCAGATGTCAACCTCGCCTGCCTCAGCCACCACCGTTTCGAGGTATCGCCGGCTTGCGCTTAGGGTGCCGACCTCGGCCGATTTATCCACCACCGTGCCGCCAAGGGGAGGGCCTTCAAACGGCTTGAATGCGCCGCCCACACGCAGTGTAAGCACCGCCCCGGAGGAAATGTCACAGTGCACATGCGTGCTCACCTGACCGCCAAATTCCTGACGGATGACCTGGAGCAAGGAGCCGTCCACACCCTCGATTCCGACCACATCGGACAGGAAAGCTGCATTCAGCTTGACGGAAAGGCCGGGAGCCAAATCCATTGCGAAGTGGGCATGCGGGATTAACACGATGCTGCCCTGGGGCAGAACCTTGACCAGCGCCTGGCGAATCAATTCAGCGTTAGGATAGGCGAGGGCCTGGTTGGCGACTTTCCATACCTCTCGGTAAGAGGCACGGAGGGATTGGCACGCAACCTCAAGCTCACTTCCTGAGCCGACGACAATGGCTACAGGGGAAGCCATCGGATCCAGTTGTTGGGCTGCGGTCACTAGCTCGGCGGCGGAGTCATCGACCGCCCCACCTCGATATGCGATGTAAGCGAAGATTGCGGGCGTCATTGCAACCCTCCTTTGGCTGCGACCAGCTCAAGCAGTTTTTCAATGTTTTCTTCGCGACTGCCGGCGAGAATTTCCGCACCTTTGCCGCGCGTGGGCACGAAGTAATCCACCCGTTTCACCTTGGCGGCGGCTGCTCCCACGCCATTTGCCTCGAGGCCCAAATCCGAAGCGCTGTAAGTGGGAACCGGAACAGAAGCCACGGCGCGAATGCCCCGCATGCCGACATAACGCGGCTCATTGATGCCAGTCTGAATCGAGAGCACACAGGGAAGATCGATCTCGCTGATCTCTCGGTTGCCACCTTCAATTTCGCGGCTGATCTTCAACCTTCTTCCCTCGAGCACCTCGATGGAGTTGACCAACGAAGCAAAGGGATATTCGAGCATCGCCGCCAGCATTCCCCCTACCTCCCCGGCCGCGGCTTCCGCTTGCACTCCAGTCAGAATCAAGTCGAAACTGCTCTTTTGGACGAAGGCCTTGAGAATGGTTGCGATGCCGCGGCCGTCCGATCCGGTGAAAGCATCATCGCAAATCAGGACCCCATGGTTCGCGCCCATGGCCATCTCTCGCCGCAGGATTTCTTCATCCTCTTCGCTGCCAACGGTCACGACCGTGACGCTTCCCCCCACCCGGGCTACGATCTCGAGAGCCTCTTCCACGGCGTAGTTGTCGGCTTCGTTGATTGAGTAAACCAATTCGTCGCGCTCAATATCACTGCCTGCGGGGTTGAGTTGAATCTCATTTTCCGAGGTGTCTGGTACTCTCTTTGCGCAAACTAAAATCTCCATGTTTACCTCCCTGGAATGCACTCTGGCTGGCTTTCGAGCGCGCCTGCGGTTTTCCCAGCCGGGATGTCGCGGGCAAGTCTTTGTTCGGCCAACTCGGCCAGATCGATGGCGCTCATGTTTCCTTCGAGACCCGCTACCTTGATCGCATCCTCGAGATTTGCCAGGCAGAAAGGACAGGCGGTCACGATCACATTCGCCCCCGCCTCGGCGGCCATCCGAACCCGCTTCACTCCGATTCGCTCTTCTTCCTTCGGTTCATAGAACAACATCAGTCCACCGCCGCCACAGCAGAAGGAGCGATCGCGCGAGCGCTTCATCTCGACCCGCTTCAGCCCGGGAATCGCATCTAGCACGCGACGAGGATCGTCGTAGACCTGGTTGTGCCGTCCGAGATAGCAGGGGTCATGGTAAGTGTAGGTATTTTCGTCTTCCACGTGATTGAACCTGATCTTGCCGAACTTGACTGCGCGGGCCAGCACTTGGCTGATGTGTTCGACTGGCGGCACATCTTGGTAATCGTGTTTCAGCGCGTTGTAGGCATGTGGGTCGGCGGTAACAATCATCTCTACGCCGGAAGCCTTGATGGCATCGACGTTTTTATCGCGCAGCGCCATAAACAGCATCTCTTCGCCGAATCGACGGACTTCATGACCGCTATCTCTTTCTGCTGCGCCCAGGATTCCGAAATTCTCTCCGAGGTGATCGAGAATCTTGGCTGTCGCCCGGCCAATCGACTGCATCCGCGCGTCGTAAGAAGTAATGCTGTCCACAAAATACAGAGCTTTGGCGCTATGGTTCCTCTCCAGCGTCTTCACCCGGCAGACTTGCTGGAAATCTTTTGCCTGGATCCAGTCAGCCCTTTTCTTCTCCATCTTGCCGTAAGGATTGCCTCGGCTCTCGAGCGCCTTGAAAGGCTTTTGCAGAGACTGAGGCACGTTTCCCTCATCCACCAAGCCGCGGCGCAGATCAACGACCTTGTCGATATATTCGATCAGCAAGGGACATTCTTGTTCGCAGGCACCGCAGGTCGTGCACGACCAGATTTCGTCCTCGGAGTAGATGCTGCCGATCAGCGGCTTCCCATTGTCCGCATGGCCAAACATGGGATAGTGCTGAAAGGCGTAATCGCGCGCTTTAATGGTGAGGAACCGCGGCGACAGAGGACGGCCGGCAGCGTTGGCGGGGCAGTTGTCGGAGCAGCGTCCGCAGTCGGCGCAGGAATAAAAATCCAGCATGTGCTTCCAGGTAAAGTCCAAGAATGTCTTCACGCCGAAGGATTTCACCTGACCCAGATGCTCATCACTGACGCCCCATCTCACCGGCTTCAGCCTGCCTTTGTCCAACTTGGAAAAGTAAATATTGAACAGCGACGTTTCTACGTGGAACTGAATCCCAAACGGCCGATAGCAGAGCAAGAAATAAAAAACAGCCTCATGGAGGAGATAAGCACCGAAATAAATGCGCCCGAGCTCAGGCAGGGCAGTCGAGGCCAGAGCGATCTTCAACAGCCAGGGAAGCGAAAAAGCAGCAGAAAACTGCGCGCTATGACCTGCTGGGATTTGACCTGCCGCTCTGGTGGCTTCGAAGAGACTGTCCGCCAGCATGAGAATAGCTATCAGCGACAACAAGAAGATGGCGTCGGCCTTATGGGCTTTCCCGAACTTTGCCGGCACTTCATACCGCACCGGCTTGAAGACCAGCCGGCGCGTGATGGCGAATACCATGCAGAGGAAAACAATCGTGGCAGCGTAGTCCGTCATTACTTCGTAGATATGACCGGCTTCTCCCTTCAAGCCGGGCATTATGAAGTTCTCCGAGACACCGATGATCAGCACCGTGAAGGCGCGCATCGCCAAGAGAAGGAAGCCGACGAAAATGAGAATATGAAGGATCCCGGCGGTTCTATAGCGTGGATGCTTCCATTGTCCAAGCCAAAATTGACAGACTTTGCCCAGCCGTGCCACCGGCCTGTCAAAGCGCAGATCGCTCTCGGACCGAACGAGCGGAACCAGGCGCCTGGCCACGATGTAGGCGAAGCACGCTACGCCCAGAAGGTGAATGAGCAGGAATAAGCCCTGCCCTGGGGATAGCGAGGACGTGACCTGAGTAAGGGACTGGGTGGTTTCCAACATAGCTTTCGCCTTTCTTCACCGCGGCTCCTGCCACCCTGCTACTTTTGTGCCCTTCGCCTCTACGCGGACATCGCCGGCGCTTTTTGCTCCTCTGCAGCCGGCGCAGGTGCGCGCGCCGGTCTAACCGCAGAGGAAGGATCGGTCAACGGGATCGGAATACGAATCTTTGCCGCGTTGGAAGCAGGCGCCGCCGTTGCAACACCGACCGTCCTCCGCCGCGCGGATTGGTTGCGCCGCGATCTTATTCCTGCCGCCTCCCGCAGCTCCGCAAAACTCATTTTCAAGAAACCTTCCAGACGCCACAGATCTGGCGCGGCGTGCACGTCTCCGCTGAAGCCAAAATACACCGAGCCGTCATAACTCAAGATGGCGCAGTTGACTGCCATCTCGCCGCCCACCGGCACATAGGGGTACCAGCACAGCATTTTGTGACCCAGCAGGTACAGCGGATACTGCGGGCCGGGCACATTGGTGCACACCAAGTTGAACGGGGTAATCGGCAACTGGCTCAGGATTGGGCCGATGAGCGCTTGCAATCCGGCGGGGAACATTCCGATGAAATTAGCGCTTAGGCTGACCAGCTCTGCCGTGTGCGCCTGTTTGAGAAACTCAGTCCGTAAGTGCACGGCAGCTAACAGCTTTTGCGGGGCGCGAATGTCCAGTGGAACTGTGACCGGCACCAGCGATATGCGGTTACCCAGTTCGGTGGTGCTGTTCTTGCCACGCAGATTGACCGGAACCATCATGCGGAACAACCGCCCTTTGACGGGATCGCCATGCAGCTCGAGGTAACGTCGGATGGTAGCGGTCACCAGCGCCAGAATCACATCATTCACGCTCGTTCCGAAGGTGTGCCGAATGGCCTTCACTTCCGTTAATGGAATTTCTGCCCAGGCGAATTTCTGCGGGCCACGGTAGGGAACGTTAAAGCGCAAGCGTTCGGTGAATGTTGTGATCTCGCCCAGCAGTTGGGAAAGTTCGGCGGTAGGCAGAAGCTTCCCGCCATCCATGGCGCCTCGTTCCCCTATGCTTAAGAGATCGGCGATCGTGGAGAGAATTCGTTGGGCAAAATCGGAGTAGGAATCAATGACGCCAGCGGTCAGCGAGGTCAAAGGGTCATGCGGTGGCGGCACCCGAAGTTTGAACTTTCTCTTAGGCAACCGTGGTGCCTCCGGGCTCGCATCCAGAAGCACATGCATGAGACCCACGCCCGCAATGCCATCAGCGAGACAGTGGTGTAGGCGGAAGATCATGCCGGTGCGCCTCCCCTGCAACCCGTGCACTACCGTCATGTCCCATAAGGGGTGCTTTCGATCCATCACCTGGCTGAACAGTTTTCCGGCAACCGCTTTCAGCTCTGAGTACGTACCGCGCTTAAGCGTCACTTCGCGTACATGGCGACGGACCTCGAACTGGGGGTCGTACTGCCAACTGGGAAGGCCAAGGCCGAGCGGCGCGGGCACCACGCGCTTGAGATAGCGCGGAAGGAGTGGAAGCTTCGACTGGATAAATTGAATACATTCTTCGAGCGAAATCTCCCCCTCGAATAGGCAGACGCTGGCCAGATTGAGCGGCATTCCTTCCCGCTCCAGATGCAGGAACACTGTGTCGCCCCAAGAAAGACGCTCATTTTGTCCGTGGTTCTGCATGACAGGTCTCCTATTTCAGCTCAGGAACGAAAATCGCGACGTCAACTTCATCAGTTTGAGCACCCTATAGATATGCACGTTGACGCCGCATAAAACCACCCTGACGCCTTTCTCGGCGGCCACGCTGGCGAGCTCTTCCATGGCCTGGAGCACACCCTGATCCACCCGCCGCACAGATGAGAAATCGAGAACCACTTCGCCGGCGGCACAGTCCAGCTTTTCCCCAGCTTGTTCGAGAGCTGGGACGATGCACGCTTCATCAATTTTTTGCCATCCTGCGATCGTCGCCATCGTCACCCTCCGTTACCCAGCTTGTTGAGGCGCGCCACTCGCCTCCGCCGGGCCTCGTCCGTGATAAGCCTGCCAAAACAGCTCGATCAACTCGGCCATCAATGGCATGCGGGGATTCGAACGCCAGGAAGGGTCGTCGTAGGCAGTCTTAGCCAATTCAGGCACCGTCCGTTCAAATTCCTCTTTGGAAATTCCCAGCGCAGCGATTGATCGCGGAAATTCCAACTGATCGAGCAACTGCTCTGTGGCCGCTATCAACTTGCTCACCTTTTCTTCAACCGTACGACCTCCCAAACCAAGCAAGTCCGCGACCGTCGCGTATTTCTTGTGCGCCACGTACCCTTTCTGGTAGGGCGAAGGCATAAACTTGGTGGGCACAGCAGCGTTGTAGGCAATGACATGCGGCAGCATGAGCGCGTTGGCCCGGCCGTGGGCGATGCCGAAGCGGGCACCGAAGGCGTGTGCCAAGGCGTGATTCACACCCACGGAAGCATTGGAAAACGCCATGGCCGCAATGCAAGCCGCATTGTGCATCATGCTGCGGGCTTCTTCGTCCCCGGGATGCTCGTACGCGACCGGCAGATATTTGAAGACCATTCGGATCGCTTGCATCGCGTTGGAGTCTGTATAGGGCGACGCATAATTTGATACTCCCGCTTCGAGCGCGTGCGTCAAACAGTCGATGCCGGTGTCGGCGGTCAGCCCC
The DNA here is from genome assembly GCA_030040855.1 of Terriglobales bacterium. Classification (GTDB taxonomy): domain Bacteria; phylum Acidobacteriota; class Terriglobia; order Terriglobales; family Acidobacteriaceae; genus JAFAGX01. The sequence continues at coordinate 13,909 of JASHSL010000293.1, read as the reverse complement.
TTCGGCATCGACATGACAAACTGCGGATCGACGATCGCCACATCCGGACTGAGCGAATAGTCGGCCAGCGTCACCTTCCGTCTACGCTGTTTGTCGGTGAGCACCGCAAACGGAGTGACCTCGCTGCCGGTTCCGCTGGTTGTGGGGATGGCAATCAACCGTGCCCGATTGACTTTGGCCGTCGGATATTCGACCACGCGCTTACGCAGATCCAGAAAGGGTGCGGCTAACTCCTCTAAGTCTGCCTCTGGCGATTCGTACTTCAGCTTCATGATTTTCGCCGCGTCGATCACCGATCCGCCGCCCAGCGCAATAATTTGGTCGGCTTTGTAGAACTTGAGCGCCTCCACCGTCTCACTCACCACTTTGGTTTCCGGCTCCGTATCGGGAATCACCGAAAGATGGACGTGGGTTTCCGGGGGGATGTAGCGCCGTACGATGTCCACGTGGCCGATGCGCTCCAGAGCTGGGTTCGTGACGATGATGGTCGATCGCGATGGAAACTGCCGCACATTCTCCACGGCGTTCAGGTTGAAATAGATCTGGTTGGGAACCCGGAACCACATATGCGCTTGTGTCCTGCGGGCAAGCCGCTTGATGTTGAGGTAGTGATAGATGTTGACGTTGTCGGTCGTGCTATTGCCGCCGCCGGTGCCACATCCGAAGGCAAAGGTGGGCACCAGATCGTTGTAAACCGCGCCCAGCGCACCAATAGAGCCGGGCGAATTTATGATGATCCGACCCGCATTGATCACCTCGCCGAACTTCCGGATGATTTCATCGTTGCGCGAGAAAATGACCGCCGTGTGTCCCAGACCGCCAGCGTGGTTCACATCCACGCACACCCTAAGCGCCTCCTCGACAGATTTGGCTCGATAGACCGCAAGCACCGGGAAAAGCTTCTCGACCGACAGGGGATGCTCGCGACCTACGCCCTGGATCGGCACAATCAGCAGTTTGGTCTTCGGCTTCACGGAAAGGCCGATAAAGCGCGCGATCGAGGTCGCCTTCTGTCCCACGGCCATAGGCTGCATGAATCCGGTCTGGGGATCGATCACCGTCTGCGCCAGCAGCTTGGTCTCTTTCTCATTGCAGATATGCGCTCCCAGCTCCGCAAACTTCTTGAGCGTCAGATCATAGATCACATCATCGATCACCACGGTTTGCTCGGAGGCGCAAATGGTTCCGTTGTCAAAGGTCTTCGAGATGATGATGTCCACCACTGCGGTACTCAGGTCAGCAGATTTCTCCAAATAAACCGGGGTGTTGCCCGGTCCAACGCCCAGTGCGGGCTTGCCGGAGCTGTAGGCGGCTTTGACCGCACCCGGTCCGCCGGTGGCATCGATCAGGGCAACGTCTTTGTGCCGCATCAGGTAAGCGTTGTCCTGCAGGGTGTGCGATTCGAGACAGCCAAAAACGCCCTCGGGCGCTCCGTGCTTCACTGCGGTCTCCAGCATGATCTTTACAGCCTCAGAGCAGCAGTTCCAGGCCTTCGGGTGAGGACTGAAAATGACCGCATTGCGGGTCTTGATCGCCATGATGCATTTGAAGAGAACTGTGGAAGTAGGGTTCGTGATCGGGGTAAGTGACAAAATGACCCCGATCGGCTCGGCCACTTCGACCAGATTGCGCTCCGGGTATTCGCGAATGACGCCCACGGTTCGTTTGTCTTTTACGTAGTGGTAGGCGAACTCGGTGGCCACCATGTTCTTGATGACCTTGTCTTCCATCACCCCCAGCCTAGTCTCCTCCACTGCCAGGCGCGCCAGGTATTGAGCTTGCTCGAGTCCGGCAAGGACCATGGGCTTGACGACACGGTCAACCTCGTCTTGCGTGAATTGGCTAAACACAGCAGCGGCAGTTCGCGCCTGACTCACCAGTCTCTCCAAGTAGGCAATTCGTTCGGCCGTGAGGCCCTCTGTGGCAGGCGAAACCCGCCCCCGCTCCTCAACTGCTTCGTCTGTGATCATTGCCCCCCCTAGAATGGTGCCGAGGGTTGATTACCTAGGAGACGCACACTCACTTTGGGCTACTTCTCGTGTCCCGGACTTGGCTGCCTTGTTCCACTGATCCGTTCGCTATGCGTAGTCAATGGGATTCCGTTCGAACCAGTGCTCGTCGCGTACCTTGCCAATTTTCTTAAGAGCATCGGAGACGGCACCTGCAAATAGGTGCCGACATTCCCACGCGATACCGAGGCCAAAGCCGATTGCACCGCCCGCCAAGCCAAGCGCCAACATTCGACGTAGCGATCTGCTCGGATTTCCGATGCAACCGCCGGACAGTCCAACGCACGTTCCGATAGCGGCGGGTTTCAGAGCCCTTCGAACCGACTCATTGAGAAACGGACTAAGACGTTCTCCGTGGAGAAATGTTTCTCCGCCGGAACGAATGCCATCGAGCCCAGCCGCGAAAACATCGCGACCGTATCGGACTTCCGACTCAAACCACTTGTGCACAGTCATGACCGCCTCGCATGGGCCTCTTAGAAGATTTAAAGTGTCGGGACGAAGTAAATCCGTGCAGGGTGTCACCGGATATGGTGACTAGGGTCACAAGCAAGAGGGTTGGGATAGCGGATTCAATAGCTGACTCTCGGGTTGGGCGAAGCCAGCTGTACCTCGCGATGCCGACTGCACCGCTTGCGCTGCTGGCTTTCATCGTGGTTTGGCCAGTGTGCTGGTCCGCAGGCCCAGTGCAGTTTCTCCATTGCTTGTCTCAGCAAAGCGGGAGACGAGGCCAAGCCGCGAAGCATGCTGACCTGCAACTGCTCAAGTTATACTTCAGCCGGAGAACGCATTAAGCTGCGAGCATGTGAGCACCTGGCGTGGGGAGTCACATGCTCGCGAACGATGAGGCGGAACAGTTCCGTGGAGGTGAAGCGCGCAGCATGACATAGGTTCGGCCCCTTAGGGTGATCGTGTGTGCCCCTGGCTGAAATAAGGAAATGCGTGTAACCAGCACCTATAGGCGTTGGATACGAGTGTGAAGGGAGGATGTTCGCCCGCTGGCCATCAGAGACAAGGCATTTCGATACACGTAATGATGCGCGAGCTAGCCTGTGGATACCGGCCTCGCAGGAATTCCTGCGTGCTGGTTGACACGCGCGAGGCCGATATCCTCAGAAAATGCCCCTCGACGGCGTCGATCGCTCGACCGTCCAGGGAAGCTTTAAGGCCGTATTCCAGCCAGCCTCGAGGTCTTATTCGCTTATATTCCTCTCAGGCCATCGCGGCTGCCGCTGCTACCTTGTGCGCACGCGATGCCGGCCTCCTCACACGCCGGGCTGGTTTGCCCCTCTTGCGCTCGGTCGAAGTTACCACCGCATCCATCAGAGCTTTCTGCGCATCGACGTAGCTCTTCACCCCTTCCCGCGTCAACTCTGCAAGTGGCAGGAACGGAAATGGCCGGAGAAGCTCCAGAGTCTTACCCGCGGTCTTCACATTGGCGTTCATCTGCTTGCCCGCGACATCGACGAGTTTCTTCTGCGCCTCGATGAACGACTCGGTAGCGCACCGCGCCAGCTCTGCCAGTTCGGTCTTCTTTACTTTCTTGATCTCGACTTTCTTGCCGCCCGTGGCCTTGGCTGTCCCGTCAGCGATTACATCCAGAAACTGCTTCTGCGCTTTCACGAAGGTCTCCAACCCCTCGCGCGCTAGGTCCAAAACATGCTCGGGCTCGCAGGACTTGCCTGCCTTGGCAGCCTCAACCCAAAGATGAGTCTGTTTCCCCGCAATCCTGAGGAACTCTTCTTGCATGTGGACAAAAGTCTCGACGCTGCGCTGCAACAGCTCGATCAGAACGTATGCGGCTGGAACGTTTCCCACCCGCTCTTTGACCCCGGCCATCAGCATTTCGTTCTGCTGCTTGCCGAGATCAAGAAGTATTTTTTGCCCTTCGATGAAGTTGGTTACGCCCTCTCCGGCTACTTCGCCGAGAATGGTGGTAGGAGAGTGATGAGGGTTGGTCAGCTGCTGCCGCACGGCATGTATAACCGCTGCGTTCTGCTTCATGGCGAGATCCAGAAGGATCCGTTGCATGGCAAAGAAGCCCTGCACTCCCTGCTGCGCCCACCCCGATAGAATGGAAATAAATGACGACCCCACCGGGAGATTCCGATTTGTTGGTCCTGGCATATCAATCCTCCATTGCTGCACTGCAGCATTCAGGTAAACTATAGGTCTTGCTGAAGTTGATGTCAAGCCTTATAGTTTCTTTGTGCAGAGCAACATAAGCATGGCCGGCCATTTCAACATTGCTGTTTCGCCAACCGTATTGCCGGGTCGACAAGCTGCTTTGCTGCCGGTTGAACAGCAGGCTTCCTTCGACTCGCTCAGGGCAGGCTCTCGACTACGTCGTCACGGAAAGCGGATGACGAAACTTGGCTGGGAATAACGAGCATTCGCCGGGTCGGGGAGGGGCAAATCAGCATGGACTCCCGCACCGTGATAATCAAGAAATACGGTAACCGCAGGCTGTACGACACTGTCACCAGTCGCTATGTCAATCTCGACGATATTGCCGCGCTCATTCGCGAGGGCAAAGATGTCAAAGTCGTGGACGCGAAAACCGGCCAGGACCTGACCCGGGTTACGCTGACGCAAATCATCAGCGAAGATGTCAAGGAAAAACCGACCGGTCTGCCCCTCGAACTGCTGCGCCAGCTCATCGTTGCCTCCGATGAGGTACGGCAAGAGTTCATCATGTGGTATTTGAAGTCGGCATTCGACACTTATCAGAAGGTGCAGGACGCAGTGCAGAACCGGCTAGGCGAAGTGCAGTCGGCGATTCTGTCGCCGGTCGAGTTAATTAGGAGATTTCTCACAACTCCAACACCCCCTCCGGTACCAGCGGCAACGGAGGTCGATGCCCTTCGCCGGCGCGTGGCGGAGTTGGAGGCGCGACTCAAGAAGGGTGAACGAGGAAAAGTGCGGAAGGACAAGGGTCGCTGAGAAGTATCTCTGATACGCAGGTTGAGGATGAACCATCGTCAAGCAAAACGCGCACTGGGCATCGCTGCAGCTGTCGCATCGTTGGATTGTCGCCGTCACTGCCCGATCACTCCTGCCAGCCGCACGATGCTGATCAAAAATACACACGCCGTAACCCCGTAGCCGCGGGAAATAATGATCAACGCCCTCGTCCAGCAGTTCGCCCTATCGGTAGCGAGCGCACGACGCCCAGCGAGACCTGGATGCCCACCCGAGTGGTTGCTCTGCATCGCGGTTGAAAGCAGCCGACCAAGTACGAAGCCATAGCCATCGCGATCGACAGCAGGAGCATTTCACTGGTCAATGTGCGATAGCCCCACCTTCGCCGGGTAAATCCCGTCGAGCCATTGAGATGTGTCAACCTGCTGGTGTTCATCTGAGCAGCGGCGGGGTGCACTCCAACACTGGCACGGGCAGCGCTCCAAAGCCACGCCCTGCGCGGCGAGGTGCCGCCTTTGCTAGGACTTAGGGTGCGCCGTAGATAAGAAACTTGGAAGAACACTGGTCAGGTACCAATCAGTCTCATCTTGTGCGGGAAACATGTTGTGCGGGAAACATGCATTGACGTGTACGGATCCTGGGCAAGGTTTTTGCCTGTTTAGCGGTTGCTTGTTGCCAAGCCGAGATATCGAGATATAATGTCTCCCCGGGAATGTTTGCCCGCTCCCCTAACCATGGCCCAGAGGCACTTGGACTTTCGGGCAAATTCAGGGCGAAATTGCGCACAGAGAACAGGAAAGCCTGTCCAACTGCATCTAGGTCTCGCAAGCTATCACCCCAACTTCATCCTGAACCCGACACGCACCTTTGGTCGGAAGCGTTGTTTGCCGCAGAGATTCTCCTGCTTCATGCCACCCCGGTTTATTACGGTTTTGGGGTACCGCATGGCGACGACTCGGGCGTGGTCATCATTCCTGGTTTTCTCGCGACCGATCTTTATCTGATGGAGTTGCACGGCTGGCTGGGGCGGATTGGATACCGGCCTTATTTTTCCGGCATCGGCATCAACGCTGACTGCCCAAATCTTTTGATCCAGCGGAATCTGAACCAGACGGTAGAAAAGGCCTTGAAGGATACTGGACGAAAGATTCACCTGATCGGCCACAGCCTCGGCGGCGTGATCGCGCGCTCGCTGGCCGCCCAGCGGCCGAAGGATGTGGCTTCTGTAATCACTTTGGCCTCGCCCATTCGCGGCACGGTGGCGAATCGCGCCATTATTCATGCCTCAGAAGCGGTTCGCCTGCGCATCCTGCAGGAGCACGGGGAAGGAGTACTTCCGGAGTGCTATACCGGACGCTGCACGTGCAACTTTGTCGACTCGTTGCGGCGAGAGGTCCCAGACTCCATGATTCAGACCGCAATTTACACTCGCCACGACGGTATAGTGGACTGGCGTTACTGCAGGACCATGACGAACGCGAATGATTTCGAGGTGCCAGGCACTCACATCGGAATGGCATTCAATCCGGCGGCGTATTCGATTGTCGCCGAGCGCTTGGCGCTGGCCCACTCGCTTAAATAATCCAAGAAGCTTAATTTTGCACCACTGTCTGTGGCAAACATATGACAGGACAGCGAAGTTGAAGGGCCGCCCCCCTTCACAACTCACTCACCACGACCAGCCATCTCCAAGACCGCACCGAGAGACGTTTCGAGATGTTGGACTGCCGCACCCGACCGCTGCAAACACACCAATGCCCTTGCCAGGCTGTTGTTCGTCACCTCGAAGCTGCATGAGCAATCGGTCTTCATGTACGGCAAACAATGGATACTTTCTCCCATGCCATCAAATTCTGCTTGCAAACCAAGCCCGTCGTTGGACGAACAACAGAAATTCCATCGAAAGTTGTTTCGACTAGGGATGCGGCCGAGGGCGCCGGCGCCCCGCGGGCTTGCCCTCTCTCGCAGATTGCGAAACACGTGTTGCTTTCCCTCATGCCAAAGCACGGCTTTGCGAAACAAAAGTCCAAACGGCATGTCGTACACCAATGCTTCCAATGTGCTCGGTGGACGGTCGGGCTGAGGAAAATACACGTGTGCCCAAGTCCAGAAACCACGATGCCGATAACCGCAATTGTGCCCTTGCACTCCAAACCCAAGGGGCTCCCCCTCAAAGCTGCGGCCGTCCAGCGTGATTCCTCCGGAAAAAAGCGCGTCTGAATGGGGTGTTCGGGAGAACCCAATCCAGCCCCTGCTGCTCAGCGTAGTGCGAAACGTGGAACCATAGCGTAAGTTCCAGGCAATCGAGTGTCCCTCCACCTCCAGTGTTCCCCCACAGGAGTTCTCCTCGATCCAATTGTTACCAATTCGCAAATAAAACGGGCTTTGCCCTCTCGAGCTGATACGTAAACCCGTTATCGGAAAACCTTGAATGTAGCTTTGCGGTTTTCCATCCCTCGGAAACCATGTGGCCCAAACCTGAAGCGGCATTCCCCGCGGCTCTGCCAGGCAACCGCCTCGACCAGGATTCATCAGCAAATAACGAAACCACCACGCGCCGTTGCCATCGGCCAATCCCAAGCGAAGGAACCACACTTCGTAACGCCTGCGTGTGGATAAGGAAGAGAATACCTCGTTCAAGGTCTTCACGGAATTTAACGGAGACACCACTCAGGATTACAAAATCATACTCCAGTCGTGCCAGAATTAATGGCGGCCGCTGCACCCGCACCCTGGAAAGCTTGCGCTAGCAGTGCATTCGCACGCTGTTTTCCGTTGCATTGCTTTGCTTTCTCTTGCGACTCTCGCCTCATGAACGGAAATCCGAAAGTGTTAACCAACTGAACCAGGCTCTGCGCGAAGAGCTGACGGCGATCAACCAGTACTTTCTGCATGCGGAAATGTGCGAGTCCTCACGGGCGATTGGGAGCGGAGTTCGAGTCGAAAACCCGTTCACCTGATTTTGTCAGCGTAGGGACTGAACTTTGTAATCTTTGTCCAGACAGCTGTGCCAGTGAGACCAAATCAATCCCCCGACAATCATTGCCCGAAGCGATTCCAGCTTCTCCCCACCAAACGGGATCGCCATACCCCCGCCGTGCTCACCCATTTTCACCTGCCGGGATCTCCTCCCACCGGCTAGCTAGTTCGCGCTGCCATTTCGCATTCCTGGCCTCACCGCTGCCACAAGATCTCATTGGTCTCGAGAGGAATGCGGGCCCCGGGTTTGTAGGGAACTAGCCTCGGAGTGTATGCCGTGGTCGGCCGGGTTGCCGGAACTTGGGCGGTATAGAGAAAGCCGTTGGCGGAGCCAACCAATTGTTCGCCGCGATTCATCGGCTGCCGGGTCGGCTCCTCGCCGTTTCGCCCGTCGGCGTACAGCTCTACCCGCACCGCGTCCGGGTCGAGTTCGCCCAAAAAGACCTGCACCTGAAAGACGTGCTGATTGCCCTCCTGCTCGACCGTCACTGAACCGAAGCGCAGCTTGGGCCAGTTTCTAGCAAGCGCTCGCTGCCAGCGGAGGAGATCAGCTCCAGCCTGACTCTGGTTGGCGGCTCGCTCACGGTATGCCTCAGCGGCGGGCAGGTAGTGCTTCTCCGTGTACTCGCGAACAACGCGATTGGACGAGAAGGCAGGCGTTAGCCGTGCCATGCTTTCCCGCATCCGCGACACCCACGCCACCGGAATCCCCCGCTCGTCACGTGTGTAGAATGCCGGGACGACCTCCCGTTCCAGTAGATCGTAAAGGGCCTCCGCCTCGGCCCCGTCCCAGGCAGGATCCTCGTCGTGCTCCCTTCCGTCGCCGAGCGCCCAACCCACTTCGGGCGAATAGGCTTCCGCCCACCAGCCATCGAGCTCGGAAAGATTCAGCCCGCCATTGACGAGCACTTTCATTCCGCTGGTGCCGCTGGCTTCCCAGGGACGTCGCGGCGTGTTGATCCACACATCGATCCCTTGGACCAGCCGCTCCGCCATCAGCATGTCGTAGTCGCTGAGAAAGACCGCGCGCGGCCGCACATCCGGCCGCCGAATGAAGTGTACCCACTGTTCGATCATGGCTTGCCCAGCGAGATCCTGAGGGTGAGCCTTGCCGGCAAGAATCAATTGCACCGGTCGCTGCGGATTGGCGAGGATTCGTATCAGCCGCTCGGGATCATGGAGAAGCAGGTTGGGACGCTTGTACGTGGCAAAGCGGCGGGCGAAGCCGATGGTCAGCGTGTCGGGATCGAGTATTTGTCCGGCCCGCGCCACGCCGTCGGCGGGCTCACCATACGATGCCAGCATCCCTTGTAGCCATTTCCTAACGTATTGGATGAGAGACTTCAGCGCTTCCGTGCGAAGCTGCCACAGATCGGAGTCACTGACTTGGCGAATCTTCTCTCCGGTTTCTGCCATCGTCCAAAGCCAACGGTCCTTTCCACACTCGCGTTCCCAGAGGCGATCCGCCTCCGGCGAATCCCAGGTGGGCATGTGGACGCCGTTGGTCACGTGCGTCACCGGCACCTCCACCTCCGGCCATCGCGGAAACAGCACTTGAAAAATGCGGCGGCTCACCGCACCGTGCAATCGACTGACCCCGTTGACGGCGCCGCTCCCACGCGTAGCGAGGTAGGCCATATTGAATGGTTCCGAGGCGTCGTAGGGGTTGCGCCGGCCGAGAGCCAGCAGGTCCTCAAAGGGAATCGAGAGTTTCTCTTCCGCATAACTCTTGAAATAGGTCTCCATCAGTTGCGGAGAGAAGCGGTCAAAGCCGGCCTCGACCGGAGTATGAGTTGTGAAGAGGTTTCCTGCACGCGTCACCGTCAACGCCAAATCAAACGGCTGCTGGTGGTCGACCATGCAGGAGCGAGAACGCTCCAGGACTGCAAAGGCAGCATGCCCCTCGTTCAAGTGACAGACTTCGGGTTCCAACCCGAGAACGCGCAGCAAGCGCCAGCCGCCGATCCCCAGCACCAACTCCTGCTTCAGCCGCAATTCCGGCCCGCCTCCGTAGAGCTCACCCGTAATGCCGCGGTGCGCCGGAAGGTTCGCAGGATCATTGGTATCCAACAGATAAAGCCTTGCCCGAGCTACTTTCACCTCCCAGGCGCGAACCCATAGCTTGAAGCCGGGGTGGTTGAGCTGGATGCGCACCCACTCGCCCTTTGCGTCCCGCACCGGCCGGATCGGCAGTTGTCCGGGATCATTGAACGGGTAGAGCGCCTGCTGCCGGCCTTGGGCATCGATCTCCTGGCGAAAATAGCCTTGCTGGTACAGTAATCCGACACCGACCACCGGAACGCCCAGGTTGCTGGCCGTCTTGAGTTGGTCGCCGGCAACATTGCCCAGCCCGCCGGAATAAATGGGCAGCGCCTCACTCAACATAAACTCCATGCTGAAGTAGGCAATCGTTCTCAGACAAGTATGGGGATATGCTTTTTGGAACCAGCCGGCGGATTCCTCCGCGTTGCGTTTCTCTTGAACGACTTCGTCCACGAGTCGCTGAAAATCAGGATCGCCGGTGACGATCTGCAGCTTTTCCTGCGAGACCGTCTGCAAGACCAACCAGGGATTGTGGGTTGCTCCCCAAAGCGCAGGATCAAGCCGTTCCCAGATCGTGTCGGCGGAATGGTGCCACGACCAACGCAGGTCCAAAGCCAACTCGTTGAGCGCATCCCTCGAGGTCTCAGAAGGCCGTCTGGGGTAAATCGGATTGCTCATCGTCGGCCTCTCCTGTCCAATTGCCGCTTGAAGCTTAAACTTTTTGAGACCCACCGTAAACGAAATTAATCCAATGGATACAGCACAACACTTGGTGCTGAAATCGCCTGTTTCCTAGAGGCGAATATCAAGGAGAATATTTGTACCTCGAATGAAACCGAGGAAGAGCTGCTTGACAAGCGATGAAAGACGCCTAATTCTGAGGTACCTCTGATGACCTTGGTTGGTTGATCTTTGTTGTCATGGCAGTCGCTGTGGTTGCGACAACGCCACTCCATCTGCAAGCGCTGAATCCACAGAAGCGCGAGGCCAGAACAAGCTGGTCAAGACGGTTTTGCCAAGGGTCACTTCCAGCTAACTGAACCAAATTGGACCATAAGGCAAAACGGCGATTCCGGGGGGCCTCTGCAAGAGCGCCCGTGATGCGCTGTCCAAGAGCGCGGTCGGGATACCCGGGATGAAGGAACGTGTGCGCAGATTCGGAGGGACAATCGACATTTCGTCGGCCCTGGTCGCACGACGGTTAGAGCCCAGCTACTAATACAATCGCATTCCTTATAACAATTCTATCCGACTGTTCGGTATCAAGTAGGAATCCACGTTACCTTAATGTGATTACCGCGCAAACCACTTTGCTGAACACGCATTCTCTGACGCGATCGAAATTGCCTGCCCCATCGGCTGACAGACAAAAGAGTGCTGGCGCGTTCAAACGCTCAGAACCGGAATCGACACTGTACAAATGATGGCGTAGCCGTGTATCCGAAGATTTCCGCTATACGGGTAGCAATCCAAAACCAGCAAATCGGCTTTCGTTTTCTTTGCCATTTGGCTCAGTACCTTGGACACGTCGCCACTGCCAACGAGCAAATCCGCGTTGATACGCAAATTCTTCTGTAGTTCTGTCAGCCTCCGGGACGCATCATCGACCAGAGCTTGTTGCCATTCAGGATTGGTCCAAGTGCCGCCAGGAGCCACAATCGCCATTGATTCAGTGACGTTGCTCAACGTCAGGTGGGCATCGAACTCCGCAGCGAGCTGCGCCGCCCACGATGCTGCTTTTTGACTCCGAGGGCCCAGATCAACGGCGCAGAGGATGTTGTGAATCGAGAACTCCTTGCCCGACTGCTCTTCCGTGTGCGCTCCCGTCCACACCGGGCACTCCTTCCACCGTAGAACTTTCGCTGTCACCGCTCCGAGGAGAAACTCGTCGAATGTGTGGCCGTGAGACGGCATCATGATCAAATCGACATTCTCGGCTTGCGCCATGTGCACAATCGCTCTGGCAGGATCATCTCGAACCAATAAAGAACGAACCACTCGTGTTTTGAGCCTCGTACGAAGCGATTGGTCGATTTTCTTATCGGCCCTTTGAAGAATCTCAGCAAGCAGATTCCAATTTGCAAGGCTGCGGTCATCGACCGGCACACCGGCTGCATGGCTCTTTGACGTCGGCACGTGCAACATTACAAGCTCGGCTTGGAAACGTTCCGCTAGTGTCACAGCCTGTTGAAAAACCGACACTGAGGTGGCTGGAAAGTCTACGGGCAGAAGAATCTTCCTGATCAGCAAGATTTCACTCGCCCTTCTCCGCAATCGGTTGCGGCTGTCGAGAAGGCTCACTCTCCTCGGGCAGTTCTTCGCCCGGCAGGAGTTCTGTAGAGCCAGTAGATAGGTGCGCCAAACGTCTTCCGCCGCGAACCAACGCTCGTGGGGCGAATAAACGGCGCACGCTTGCGCTATCGCCTGGTTACATCAACAATCACTCACTCCGTAGCGCTGCTATTGCGGAGGCTTGCCAGACACGTATAAGTTCTCCACGCGCGAGTTTCGCATCCCGGCAAGAACCCCGGCGCATTGTGCGGTGGTAATGGAACTCGCTGGCTCTCTAGGTCTTCTACTCTCGTATTGGTGTAGGGAGTACACTTGGTTAGAAGCTCCGCTAGCTCTTCCTGTGGGATTCTTCTGTTCAATGGCGTAGCAGCAGGCGTAGAAGAGTGTGACACGGTTAGAGGGGTTGCCGTGTCGACGTCCTGCCGACGTAATTCAGTTTCCACACCCGGTGTTGAATCGGGCTTGTCAGAAAGTCTGAAATGCACCTCGACGTTGACCGGAACAGCAACTGGTTTCCCATCTTTCATCGCCGGTCTAAACCTCCATTGCTTCACGGCCTCAACGGCTTTGTCGTCCAGACCGAGACCTAGCGTACGCGCAACTTTGACATCGCGGGGGCAACCGTTAGCATCTACAATCAGCATCAGCACGCAAGTGCCTTCGTACTTCGCATCACGGGCTGCTTTGGAATACTCCGGGTTGGGCGTGTAGACAAGACCAGGTGCACTCACTGGCCCGCCAACTCTGTAAACACCCTCAATTTTGTCGATCTTACTTCCGGCGTCCGTACCACCTTGCCCAAAGGCGTTGGCGAGGGAAAGTACGATGACGGCGCTCTGGATTGTCGGTTTCTTAAGCACCTCGAGTGGGCTTTTCATTCTTGCTCTAAGAGACGCTTCAGTTTCCGAAGAGCTTACCACCATTCCTCTGACCGATGCGACCCTAGCCGTAGCCTTCAGTTGTCGGATCTTTCATCGGCATGATGCGGGATAACGGCATCGCAGTATTCGACAAGGACCGCGTGAATCTATGCGAGAGCGTGCAAGGTGGGATTAACGACCTCATGGCTGAGATGGACCGCGATGCAACTGTGGCCAGGTTAGCAGCTGGGAAAGCTCACTGGCGATCGCAGGGCAAGAGAGTCGAGGGATGCTAGCCGTATGGTGAGCATCCAACGCGTGAGTACGATTCAGAGCGAGCGATAGTGCAGCGGATTCGCTCTATGCATGCCGCCGGCGTCAGCAGCTATCGGATTGCGAAGACTCTCAATGCTGAAGGCATCTGCACGCCATACGGAAAGCAATTCACCACTACGACGGTTCAGAACATCCTGAAGAGGGGCGCATCAATCGAGGCATCTGCAATACAGCCGTGGAGTGTACGGTGTGGTGTACATCTGAGCTGATCAGCTGTTTCGGAACGTTGAACATTTCTTCGCCGAATGTGCCTGTATTCACGGCCTTCTGCTTACTTCGGTGAGTCATGCCTGAGAGTTTCCTATTTTCGCACTCGCAGCGTCGAGTTATTCTTGGAGTTACCTTGATACCTTAAGGTATCAAGATGATACTATGCTCTATACATGCAAGCCGAACCCAAGGGCCCACAGGCTGCCCGCTGGCGCCAGCGCAAATTTCGTACCCTCGAGCGCTATTCCATTCCTGCGG
>JASHSL010000292.1 GCA_030040855.1 Terriglobales bacterium | reverse complement strand
GTAATATTCCATGACTTTGGCCAGCGCCTTGCCGCTGCGAACGTAATCCAGACTGAGAATTTTCAGGATGAAATCCTTGGCGGCGACGTTCGGGTGTTTCTTGCCGCGAATGATGATTTTCACCGATTCGGGTACCCTCACCCGGACATCGGTCGTGATCCAGCTGTTAAAGACATCCGTCGTGCCAATGCCGAAGGCGACGCATCCTATCGCCCCGACATGCGGAGTATGGGAGTCAGAACCCACGTTCAACTGTCCGGGCAAGGCATAGGTTTCAAGAACGATGGAATGACAAATCCCTTCTGAACCTTTGCGGTCCTTCAGCTCGCCGTGCAGGCGAATCGCTTGTCGTTGCGCGAAATCCTGTTGCTTGAGCTTGAGCTGCGTGGCCAAGTCCAGCAAGCCCAGCTTCTTCTTTTCCTCCGAAATCACTTCATCGAGGAATGTCAGGTGGTCGCGAAAAAACAGAATCGTCGACGGATCGTTGACCTTGGCGTCCTTCCCCAGGTAATGCTCGAAGAAAATCGCGGCCATCGGCGTAACGTATTCGTGGCTGAAACGGAGGTCCGCACGCGCGAATCCGGTATCGCCGGGCTTGACATAGGGAACCCCGACGGTGTTGGCCTCGGTGATCATGTGCCGCGCAAAAATCTTTTCTGCCAAGGTCATGGCACGCTTGCCCGTGGTGAGCGGCGGCAAAAAAACCTTCTTTTCGATGCGCGCCACATTGAAGGGAAACAGGCCGCCGTATTCGATTACCTGGCGCGTGATCTCGTCCTCTCCGGCGGTGAACTCGCTCAACGGAATTTCTTCTCCCGCGCGAATCTTGTCGAGGAGCGAGAAATTCGTCGCCGTCAGCAAGCCGAGGTTCTGACAGTTCTGCTTGTAGATGCGCTCGATATTCTCCGCCACGACCACGCGGATTCCGGCGCACATTTCCGCATACGGCGACTGCTCGCGGCTCGACCCTTTCCCGCGCCGCTTCCCGCTCACGGAGCAGACGAATCCCCCGTTCTTGACCGCGGACCGCCCGATCGGAAGCGCGCCTCCGCATTTCAATCCGGTGTATGGAATCTCCCCCAAGGTCTGGTCAAAGTAGAAGCAATAGTGCGCCGGAGTGATTTCATCGGTAGAAATGTCGTCGCGCAGCTTGGGGTTGCGGGCTGGATTCTTCGTGTCCCATGGCAGATCTTCGCCCGCCAGCTGCCGCTTGATCAGCTCGGGATCTTCGGTCAGGAACAAGATACGCCCCTCGAGGCGCACTTTTTCGGGTCGCTTGGCAAGCTTGGGTTCGCGCCATGAGGGAATCACAATCCCGGCCCCAGGTTACGTGTAGAGTCTTCCACGCGCTGTTCCTATTCTACCCTCGGCCCGCGCCGTTCGGCCCGAACCGAAGACCCTGCTCCAACCGAACAACCCGCGACGACCACCGTACCCCTCCCTAAGCAGGGTGAACCGTCGACCCCGGCTGGGCGCACTCGGACTCGATCCTGTCGAACCCGATCACCGGCGGTATTCCCGCACGTCGGGAAGGGGAGACAGTCCACCGGCGGTAAAGATTTTGTCGAATTCGGCGCGCAGCGCGTCGTGAACCAGGCCGTTGGAAGCCAAAGTTTCGCGGCTGTCGAGCAGGAATGGACAGCCGCTGAAGTTGGTAACTTTCCCGCCCGCCTCCTCGACGATCAGTACGCCGGCCGCCGTGTCCCAAGGGTTGAGATTGAACTCCCAAAATCCTTCGAAGCGCCCGCACGCCACACAGCACAAATCCAGAGCCGCGGACCCCGCACGGCGCACCCCATGCGTGTGCAAGCTGATCTGGTGGTAGAAAAAAATGTTGGGATTTTTGTGCCGCTTATGGCTGGGGAACCCGGTGGCGACCAGAGACTCCGCCAAGGTCGCGGTTCCCGATACGCGGATGGGCTGGTGGTTGAGGTAGGCGCCGCTCCCCTTCTCTGCCGCGAACATCTCATCCCGCGTGGGATCGTAAATCACTCCCGCGATGCGCGCGTCCTTGTGTTCGAGAGCCAGCGAAACGCAAAATACCGGAAATCCATGGGCGAAGTTGGTGGTTCCATCCAGGGGATCGACGTACCAGCGGTATTCGCTGCCGGTGTCGGTGAAGCCTTCCTCCTCGCCCAGAATGTCGTGCTGGGGCCAGTACTGTCGAATCCGGCTGCGAATCAGTTTTTCCGATTCGCGGTCGGCAACGGTCACCAGATCGGCTTCGCCCTTGTATTCGACGGCAACGTGGGCGCGGAAATATCCGAGCAGCAGGGCGCCGGCCTCGCGGGCGATTTCCGTCATTTTGGGAACGAAACTATGGTCAGACAAGGCAGGATTCAGTTTACGACCAGGGATTTCAGATTGTCACTTCCGTTTCGGCCCATCCTCTGCGATGTACATGATCTCGTGCTTAAAGATGAATAGATTAGGCTTGTCGTCGCGGGTGAGCCGAAGCATGCTCCGGTCGTAATATTCGATCCAGCCTTCGACGACCTCTCCGTCGGCTAGCTTGATGCTGACCGGTTTCTGCTTCTCGCCGAGCGACTTCAGATAAGCCGCCTCGTGTGAGGTTTCTTCCGGCGGCGTGCCCCTCGGCTTCGGCGCGCCCGAGGAAGACTGCCTGTGAAACGCCATGGTGCTCTCATTCTACACGGAGCGCCTGTCCCGTGCAGGAGGGATGTCTCCGCCCGCTAGAATCTCACCTTCAGCCCGAACTGGAGCATGCGTGGTGCTCCCAGCGCAAATACGCCGGAACCCAATCCGATGCGGTTCAGGTTCGGGGCTTCTCCCGGCGTGCCATTGGCCGACCCCTGGTTTCCATTCAGCTGGCCATTGAGCGGATTCGTAGGGCCGTCAAAGTTGGCGAAATTCATCACGTTGAAGACCGAAACTCCGGGCTCGATTTCAACCCGATCCTTGAACGTGTACTTCCAATTCAGGCTTAGGTCGAGGACTTTGAGCCAAGCCATATTGGCTTGATTCGACGGGGCCAAGGGGAGAAGCGGCTCGACGGCGCCGAGCAACTGGAGTTGGGTCAACGTGAACAGACCATTGTTGAGAAGCATCTGTCCGGCGGGCGTGGGGCTCCCGGCAAAGTTTTGATTGTAATGCCGAATTACATCGTTGATATTGTTAGGATTCACTCCCCGCGCAAAGGATCCCAGATTCGTTCCCGGAACCACGTCGCCTCTTCCGCCGCTCGAGGCGAAACTGCCGTCTCCGGTACCATCTCCGGTAACATCGGTGACAAAGATACCGCCAGGAAGCCCGCCGGGTGGGAGTTCGAGGGTGAGCGGAAGCGGGCTATAGAAATGGCCGATCAAGCCGACGTTGAAGGAAAAGGGGAGATCCAGCCAGCCACCGAATGCGAATTGTTGTTTGCGGTCGAGCCCGTTCGGTCCGATGAAACGCAAGGGATTATTGAAGTCGGTGGCAATCGCGAAGAAGTCGGTGTCGGTGGCCGTGGCGAGATATTTCGAGAAGGTGTAGGAGGCCTCGAGATTGAGGCTCTTCACGTTTTTGAACGGATTCTGAATCCCCTGCCGCAGCGAAAGCTGCACCCCGTTGTAGGTGGATCGGCCGACGGGAAACAACATCTGGTTGGCGCCAAGATTGGGATTGATCCCCGGAAAGGCGGCCGTGGGGCAGGGGCGGCCGCCGCACAGCGAGTACCCGGAATCCAAACCGTGGGCGGCGAAGTCCGAGATATGCGCGCCCGCGGCGATGGCACAGTTGATCGCCGTGCCGGAGAACCCTCCCCCACACCCGTACTGGGCGGTGGTGGCGGCAATGGCGGCCTGTGCGTTCGTTAGATTGAAATATCTTGCATCTCCGACATGATTGACATCCTCGGCCAGCAGCGTGTGCGTCTCGATGTTGCGCAGGTAGTCCATCCTGAACACCGAGCTTTTGCCGATTACGTGCTCGAGACCCAGATTCATTTCGACCGAACGCGGAGTCGCGTAATTGGGAGCCAGCATGGTAATGCCATTCACATCGATCCCGGCGGCGCGCGTGGTCCGGATGTAATCAGGATTGGGCGAATCGTAACCGAGCGCGGCCGTGGCCGCCTGGTAGCGCGCCTGAAGAGCGGCGATGGCTGGCGCGGCCTGGCCGATCGGTTCGGAACAGAAGCTGGGCGTTAGCGTCGATCCGTCGGGCAGGGGAAGCGGGACAGGCAATCCGTTCGAGCAAACCATGGGATTCTGCCGAAACAGTCCAGTCCCTAACCGGCCCGGCCGATCGAAGGCCGTATTGTTCCAAAGGTTGTTCTCGTAGAACAGTCCGATGCCTCCGCGGAACACCGTTTTGCCTTGGCGGCCGGGGTCCCAGGCCACGCCCACCTGGGGGGCGAAATTCAGATTCGGCTGGTTGATTCTTCGTCCCAACCCAGGCTGCCATTGGCTCAGAAATGGCACCGTCCCCAAATCCGCGTCGGAGCGAAAGGTGTCGCGTAGATAACGCAGCCCGTAGGTCAGAGTCAAATTGGGGCTGGCCTGCCAGGCGTCCCCCGCATAGAGAGTGGTGCGATAGTCAGGGCCAATCCCGCCTTCTGGCAAACCGAACCTCGCTATCTCGGTGTCGAAGCCTACCCCATTGCTCAAAACCACGTTCTGTGCAGGATAGTTCAGGGGATTGCCGGATCCGCCGGGCAAGGTGCGGCTGGACGTGCGG
>JASHSL010000291.1 GCA_030040855.1 Terriglobales bacterium | reverse complement strand
GACCGTCCGACCACGGTGAGCTTCGAGGTCCTTGGCGATCGCGCCGACCTGTGGGAATTCCTGCTCGTGGGAATGGGTTCCTCCCCCGGCATTCAACCCAAGGGCAGCCGCCAGTGCGCGGGCAAACCCCTCGATCTCCAATGCCCGCATGGGCACCCTGTGATCGGCTTTCGCTCCGGTTGAGCTCGGCGCACTTTCGAGGGCATACAGGCGACTCATCTCGCCCCCATCGGGATCGCGGCGCTTGGCAAAATCCCGAGCATAACGTGTCACTCCTGGAAATCCGGCGTAGAGAAAGTCGGCATCGAGCGAAACAATCACGTCGGCGTTCTCCAACCGGTATTGCGTCTCGACCGGCTGGCCGAAGGCCAACTGCGCACCCGCATACACATTGTCCCGATTGATCGGTTCATAAACATGCCACTTCGCCTGGGGATACAAGGCGACCATCCTGGCCAACTGGTCCGCCAGACTGGGCGAGGAAACGGTCCGCGTCAAAATGCGAATCCCGGCCCCCCCCACGGACTTCTGCGCGCTCAAAGGGCCGCGGATGGCCTCCACAAAATTGCCCCAGGTGCGCACCTCGTTCAAATACGAGTGGGTTTGCGAACGATCGGGATCGTAGAGGCCGAGAATCGAGGCCTGGGCAAACACGTCGGTTCCACCGAGACTCGCCGGATGCTTGTCATTCCCTTCAATTTTGGTGGGACGGTAAAGGTGGCTTTCCACCACAATCGGAGTCGCATATCCGCCCAAGCTAAAGGCGGTCGCATAGAACAAGGGCCGGCCGGGAACCACGTCCTCGGGTTGGCGGACATATGGAACAATGGGCTCCAGCGGTTGCTTGGTACAGGCAGTCATGCCCGCCATGGCCAGGGAAGCGCCCATCAGCTTCAAGAATCCGCGCCGTGAAACTGAATCCAACCACTCCGATGCGCCTTTGGGAAACTCGTCACGGATCATTTCCCGGAAATCAGCACTGCCTGCAAGTTCTTCAAGACTACGCCAAAACTGTGGACCGGTGGTTTGGGCGATGCGCTGGCGCGCAGTCTCAAGATTCAATTGGCGGTTCTTCCCTGACCACGCTTCCGGGGAAGGCGGCTTGCCATTTTGCTCTTTCATCATAGTTGCCAGATTCTCTCTGCCGGACGGGCGCGATGCCCGTTCGATTCTAGGAAGTTCACCGATGGCACGTCGAGCAACTCGTGATGTCTGTTACCGTCCGTAAGTGGTATTTGTGGACCAGATCCGACCCCAGGGAGAGCTGGTCGCTATAGCGCTTGCCGTCGAGGATTAAGGGCTTAAGGCTTGAAGGCGGCTCATACCGCATGTTGAACACCTGGTCTCGCGGCCGCAGATATTTCGCCGGATCACGGTGGCAATCGAGACACCATTCCATCTGCAAAGAGGCATAGTTAAACATGAGCGGCATCCGATCGACCGGACCGTGGCAGGTATTACAGCCCACCCCCTTGTTGATGTGAATGCTGTGGTCGAAGTAGACAAAATCGGGCAGGTCATTGACCCGGGTCCACACTAAAGACTTGCCCGATCGAAAGCTTGCGCGCACGGGCTCGAGAAGGGCGGCCCCTGTCCAGATCTGGGAATGACAGTTTATGCATGTCTGGGTGGGAGGAATGCCAGCGAAACTCGACGTTTCTACCGAGGTGTGACAGTAGCGGCAATCAATTCCCAGTCCTCCGACATGATGCTGATGGCTGAAAGGAACGGGTTGCGGACGCACCACCTTGGCGTAGGTCACATAAGGAGAACGCTGCAACTGGATGCACGCCCAGAGCACAAAGGCAATCAGGAAAACCGCGCCAAACAGGGTCGCACGGGAGATTGTATTCGTGCTGCGATGAAAGATCTGCATCGATCAGAGCTGCTTCGTGCAGCCAGAACCGCCATCCCGGTTCATGCTCGGTCTCTGGTCAGGCATTCACTGATGGTAGTGACCCTGGGCGCGGGAAGCTGAGATTATAACAGCTCAATCGAAGATTGAGCAGGTTTACGCCATGCGAATCTAAAATTCGTCGCGACCTTACCCTGAGCGACCTTTCCATCGCCAATCGAGGAGCCACGCGGTTGCGTCCGGGCAGGAACCAGAAGAAGGTAGAAACGCATGGTCATCGCAAATTCATGACCAGCAATTTCGGCTCTGTCATCTCTTCGATGGCGTAGCGCAAGCCTTCTCGCCCCAGCCCGGAGTCTTTGATGCCTCCATAGGGCATCTGGTCGACGCGGAAGCTTGGCACGTCACCGCCGATCACACCTCCGACCTCCAACTCCTCAAACGCGCGAAACAGGAGCTGGGTTTCGTGGGTAAAGATGCCGGCTTGCAGTCCGTAGGAGGAGCGGTTGATTTCCCGCAGTGCTTGCGAGAAGTTGTCGTAGGGTTCGACGGTCACCACGGGAGCGAAGATTTCCTGGCAATTCACCTTCATCTCCGGGCGTGTTCCACTCAGCACCGTGGGTTCCAACAGGGATCCCCGCCGTCCCCCTCCGACTAACACCCGGGCACCCCCACGCACCGCCTCTTGAATCCAGTCGCTGGCCCGGGCAGCATCGCTTTCCCGGATGAGGGGTCCAACATCGGTAGACTCCTCGAAGGGATCTCCGGTTTTTAAGGTTCGCACGGCGGCGAGAAACAGATCGGTGAATCGCGCGTGCACCGAGCGTTCGACCAAAATGCGTTGCACCGAGATGCAGCTTTGCCCGGCGTACGCAAAGCCGCCGCTGACACAGCGTTCCGCGGCATAAGCCAGATCAGCATCGCGGTGGATGAGGACGGCGGCATTGCCGCCCAATTCGAGAATCACCTTCTTTTTGCCCGACCGGCGTTTCAGGTCCCAGCCGACGGCGGCACTGCCGGTGAAAGTGAGCATCTTCACTCGCTCATCCGCCACGAGCAGTCCCGCATCCTCGTTCGAGAACGGAATCACGCTCAAGGCGCCATCGGGCCAGCCAGCCTGCTCGACGACTTCGGCCAACAGCAGGGCCGTGAGTGGGGTCTGGGGCGCGGGCTTGATGATGATGGAGCAGCCCGCAGCAATGGCAGGAGCGACCTTATGGGCAACCAGGTTCAGGGGAAAATTGAAAGGCGTAATCCCGAGGATGGGTCCTAAGGGAAAACGCCGCACCACACCCCAGCGCCCAGCCGTGGTCTCCTGCCAGTCGAGCGGCAGGTACTCGCCATAAATGCGGGTACTCTCCTCGGCAGCCACGGTGAAGGTAAAGATGGATCGTTCCACTTCGCTGCGTGCTGCCTTGATGGGCTTTCCCCCCTCCCGGGCAATGGTGCGGGCAAAGTCGCTCTGTCGTTCTCGAATGCCCTGCGCCACCCGCCGCAACATCCTTTGCCGCTCAAACGCGGGAAGCCTCTTCATGGTCCCGAAGCCTTTGTTCGCCGCGGCCACCGCGGCCTCGGCATGTTCGCGCCTCCCCTGGAAAACGCGCCCGACGACCGCGCCGTCGTAGGGCGACCGAAGGTCGACCGTGTCGCCCTCTTCCACCCATTTGCCGTCCAAGAAAAAGCCCCGGGTTGCGACTGGAGTGAGGGTTATCTCTGCCATTCTGGGCTTTGAGACCTCCGCGCTACAAACTGTAAAATTATAGGCTCTGTCGAGCGGAGCCGTCGCTCAGATCCGCGGAGAATGAACGTGCACAGGTCGATCACGGAAATTAGCCGACTGCTGCGTGCGAGGAAACTCTCTCCCGTGGAGGTAACCGAGCATTGCCTAGCAGCGATTGAAACTCTCAACCCTGCTCTCAACGCCTTTGTGATGGTGACCGGCGAATCTGCGTTGCTTCAGGCGCGGCAGGCTGAAATCGAAATCGAGCAAGGCCAGTATCGGGGACCGCTCCATGGAATTCCCTTTGGGCTCAAGGACCAGATTGACACCGCCGGAGTGCGCACAACCGCCGCCAGCGCGCTCTTCTTGGATCGCGTGCCGCAAGAGGACGCCGAAGTCGTGCGGCGATTGAAGCGCGCCGGGGTGGTTTTCTTGGGCAAGCAGAACCTTCACGAGTGCGCCTACGGTGGCAGCTCGCTCATCAGCTATTTCGGCGCAGTGCGCAACCCTTGGGATCCGGCTGCCATTGCCGGCGGATCCTCGGGAGGATCTGCGGCCGCCGTGGCCGCGGGTCTATGCTTGGCGGCGATCGCCAGCGATACCGGCGGCTCCATCCGCGAACCCGCGGCGCTCTGCGGAGTCGTTGGCCTGAAGCCGACCTACGGACGCGTCAGCACGCGGGGGGTTATTCCCCTTTCTTTCTCCCTCGACCACGTTGGGTCGTTGACTCGTAGTGTTGCCGATGCCGCTCTGGTGCTTCAGGCCATCGCCGGCTATGACCCCGAAGATCCAATCTGCGGCGATAGAGCTGTGGAGGATTACGCCATGGCCCTTCCGCAGAGGGCGAAACCGCTGCGCATCGGGGTTCCACGAAGTTATTTCTACCAGGAGCTTGATCCCGAGATTGCCTCGGCGGTCAAGGCAGCTCTTGACCAGCTCGAGACGATGGCCGCCGAGGTCCGTGAAGTCGAACTCCAGGTGCCTACGGATCGCACGTTACAGTTGGCGGAGGTGTATGCTTACCACGCCCCGTTCGTTGCTCGCTCGCCCGAACTCTACCACCCAGAAACCCTCCGTCGCATCCGCAAGGGTGAAGCCATCTCTCCGGCGGAAATTGAGAGCTGCCGCCGCGAGCTCGAGAAAGTACGCAGCGAAATCCGCCAAGTCTTTGAACGGGTCGATGTCCTCCTCACCCCGACGACAGCCGCTGCCGCGCCGACAATTTCCGATCTTGAAGCCGAGCCGGACCAGTTGCGGGAGCGAGAATTGGTCTTGCTGCGCAACGCGCGTCCGTTCAACGTGTGGGGATTGCCCGCAATCTCTCTTCCCTGCGGTTTCACGAAAGCTGGTCTGCCGATCGGGCTGCAGATTGCCGGGCCTCACTGGCAAGAGCGCAGGGTCCTCGAGCTAGCCTTCGCCTACGAACAGGCGACCGAGTGGCACAACCGTGAACCGGTCCTTTCCCAATCAACACAGACCCATGGCGGTTCTCTCCACCGAACTCGAAGCGCTTGCGCGGATTCGACGGCCAAGGCGGGACGGACTCCGGCCCCAAGAAACGCGACTTCGGCGGGATGTCTTTCCCTCACCGTCCCAGGGTTTGGTCGATAAAACGGGCTTGATCGGCTTTCATCTTTTTCAGGCCTTCGACCGGCAAGTACACCATGTGCCCCGAGTAATAGGTGGCAAACCAGATGTTGTTGCGATACTTGCCGCTCAGGTCTAAGTGGTCGACAGTATAGTTGGCAGCACAATACGGCGTTGCCAGATCGTAATACCCCTCCATGACCAGGATCTTGAGATAGGGATTCTTCACCATCGCTTGGCGTAGAGCGGAAGCGGTGTCTGGAAAGCCCTCGATTGCCGATCCCCACTCCCACCCGCCTTCCCGGGCTGACACGTAGTACGGCATATCCGTCTTATAGCCAAGCTCGGTGCGCACGTAATTGTTGAATACCGAGGTAAAAGGCGGCTGCGTGGCCGACCCGGTGGGATCATAGAAAGGCGTGTCCATCAACCCGTTCGGGTCAGGCCCGGTGTAGCGCCCATCGAGGCGTCCCACGCGCAGCTTCTGCTCGATTAGCAAGTAATGGGTAAACTTGCGCACATCGATCCGCAGATTGGCTTGGTCAACGATTTCCTTACTCAAGCCTGTAAAGCGGGAAAGTTGATTGATGATCTTCTGGCGCTCGTCGCCGGTAAGGCGATCGCCCTGCGCTAACGCCTGGGTATATTCGCCCGATGCAAACTGCTCCGATTCCTGTCTTGCTTTGTCCATATCCTGCGCCAGCTCGGGCGGCAATTTGTGGTGGTAGCCTGCGATCATGGTGAAGGAAGGGATCAAGAAGGGGTAGGGCTCGTCGTTGGTCTTGGTTTCTTCGAGCGTCTCGAAATTCAAGACCATGGAGAGCAGAGTGATACCGTTGAAAGAAATGCCGCGGTCGGCCAGATATCCAGCCACGCCGGCAGCGCGGGTGGTGCCATAGCTCTCGCCTAACAGATAAAGCGGCGAGCTCCAGCGCTCAAAGCGGGTGATGTAGAGGCGAATGAACTCGCTGAAGGCGTCAATGTCGCCCTTCAAACCCCAAAACTTCTTAAACAGCTCCTTGTCGGCGGCGCGGCTGAAACCGGTGCCAACGGCGTCGACCAGCACTAGGTCACTTTTGTCGAGCAGCATATAGGGGTTGTCTTCGATGCGGTAGGGCGCAGGAGGCATGAATCCATCCTTCTGCAGTACGACTTTGCGGGGGCCGAGGGCACCCATGTGCAACCAGATGGACGCCGAGCCCGGTCCACCATTGAACGCGAAGGTGAGCGGGCGTTTCGCGGCTTCCTGCCCATCCAGCGTGTAGGCAACGAAAAACATTTCGGCTTCGATCTTGCCATCGGGTCGCTTGATTGGCAGCCGCCCGGTGTTGGCCGTGTACTTCAGAAGTTTGCCATCGACGGTTACTTCGTGGTGGGTAACAATGGGTGGCACTTCCGCCACGTCGTAGTGCTCTTCTTTATCTTTATCCTTGTCTTTGTCGGAGCTTTCTTCGCGAGCCGCTTGCTCTTCCGCAGGGGGCGTGGTGGCCTCGGGGGCTTTTGCCGCTGGCGCCGAGGCCTTCTTGGGCGGTGTCGTAGCGTTGCTTTGCTCTTCCGTCTGGCGTTGCCCCTGGCTGAGAGAAGCAGACCCCTCGCCGAGCGCCCACGGGATGCCTGACAAGGCGACGAGAACCAGCAAGAGAGTTCTAGCAGACACGGATGACTCCTGTCTATCTCGATTCCGATAGAAATCCGGCCGTACGAGCGCGACCATTATAGATTCTCTTGAAGTTCAATTTTTTCTCTCTGGAGAGGTCGAGGAAGCGAAACAGCACCCGTTTGCGGCATCGGTCGAGAGTGACACGATAAGATGGGGAGTATGCCGCCCCAGGCCACGACAAACTTCCCCAAGGTGCTTACGTCCCAGGCGCTGAGGAAAGTGCCGTGGCTGATCCATGGATTCTCAACCCGTCAGGGTGGCTTCTCCCGTCGATACGGCGGAGGAGCCCTGAACCTTGGATTCACGAGAGACGACTCCAGCGCCGCGGTCGGTCGCAACCGGCAGGTATTCCTCGAGACGCTGGGAGCATTGCGCGGCAAACGGTTGTGGCCGCTGGTCACGCTGCGGCAGATTCATTCCGATCTGATTCACTGTATTGCCTCTCCTCCGCCCCAGCCGCTGACCGGCGACGGCCTGATTACGTCGACGCCGGGCATTCTTCTCGCCGTTCAAGCTGCGGATTGCTTACCCGTGATCCTGGTCGATCTCGAGCGCCGCGCGGTCGGGGCTGTACATGCCGGATGGCGGGGCACGGCCAAGAGAATCGTAGCGAAAGCTGTGGGAGAGTTGCAGCGCCGATTCGAGTGCGAACCTCGGCACCTCAAAGCGGCCATTGGTCCGGGAATTCATGCTTGCTGTTACCAGGTCGGCGCGGAGGTACGGGAGAGTTTCGAATCGCAGTTTTCCTATGCATCGGATTTATTCCGCGAGGCGCCGGCGTCCGATTCGGTCCGGGAGAGGGCAATGCTATTTCTCCGCGCTCGCCCGCCCGGCCCGAGCAACATGCCCAACCGGCTCTTCCTGGATCTGGTCGAGGCCAATCGCCGCCAGATGGTCGACGCTGGAATCCGCCCAAAAAACATCCTAGCGTCCGAGTTGTGTACCGCCTGCAATCGACACTTGCTGTTTTCCTATCGCGCCGAAAAAGCGGTCACCGGCCGGATGTTTGGAGCGGTGGGTATACGGGAGGCAGCCGCTTCGAGCACTGGCACTTAAAGGGCTTGTTCCGGACGGGGTGCGAGGGTTTGCCGGGATGGGGGTTTCGGCTCACCTTCTTGCCGATTGCAACCGTTGCTCCAAAGCCGCGACATTGTCTTGCAGCTCGCGGGGAAGACGGTCGCCAAATTGTGCAAAGTGTTCCCTGATGCGCGGCACTTCTTCTAACCAGCCCTTGATGTCCACGCTGAGCAGCTTGGCCAACTTGTCAGCCGGGAGGTCCAAACCTTGGGTGTCCAAGTCGCCGGGCTGCGGTAGACGGCCAATCGGCGAGTCGTGAGCATGCACCTTGCCATCACAGCGCTCGAAGATCCACTTCAACACCCGGCTGTTTTCGCCATACCCCGGCCACAGATACCGGCCATCGGTATCTTGGCGGAACCAATTCACATAAAAAATCTTGGGCAGCTTTGCGGGAGACACACCTTCGCCCATCTTCAACCAATGGCGAAAGTAATCGCCCATGTGATAGCCGCAAAACGGCAGCATGGCCATCGGATCGCGCCGCAACTGTCCAACTTTGCCGACGATCGCCGCCGTGGTTTCACTGCTCGCGGTAGCCCCTAAAAACGTGCCATGTTGCCAATCGAAGGACTCAGTAATGAGGGGCACGATACCGGCACGCCGTCCTCCGAAGAGAATCGCGTCAATCGGGACACCCTTCGGATCTTCCCATTCGGGAGCGATCGCCGGGCATTGCTTCGCCGGAGTGGTAAAGCGGGCGTTGGGGTGGGCCGCTTTGCGCCCGGATTGCGGGGTCCATGGCCGGCGAAGCCAGTCGACCAACTCGTCCGGTTTTTCCTCGGTCATTCCTTCCCACCAGACGTCGCCGGCGGCGGTCATCGCGCAGTTGGTGAAGATTGAATTTCGGGTTACGCTGCGCATGGCGTTGGCATTCGATTTCATGCTGGTGCCGGGCGCCACCGCAAAAAAACCAGCTTCCGGATTGATGGCGTACAAGCGACCGTCCGCACCAAATTTCATCCACGCGATGTCATCTCCAATGGTCTCGACCTTCCAACCCGGTATGGTGGGGATGAGCATGGCCAGATTGGTCTTGCCACAAGCCGAAGGGAATGCACCGGTAATGTATTTCACCTGGCCGGTGGGGCTGATCAGTTTTAAGATCAGCATGTGCTCCGCCATCCAGCCTTCGTCTCGCGCCTGAACCGATGCAATCCGCAAGGCGTGGCACTTCTTTCCCAGCAGGGCGTTGCCCCCATATCCGGAACCGTAGGACCAGATCTCGCGTGTTTCCGGAAAGTGGCAAATGTACTTGTGCTCACGGTTGCAAGGCCAGGTTGAATCCGGCTCGCCGGGCGCCAAAGGCGCACCAATCGAATGCAGGCCGCGGACGAATTCACCGTCATCGCCGAGTGCGTCCAGCACCTTCGACCCTACCCGCGCCATCACGTGCATATTTGCCACTACGTAAGGAGAATCACTGATCTCAACCCCAATCTTGGCCATGGGCGAGCCGATTGGGCCCATGCTGTAAGGGACGACGTACATCGTGCGTCCGGCCATCGATCCCTCGTAGAGCTTGCGCAGTAACCCTTTCATGCTGGCGGGATCTTCCCAGTTATTGGTAGGGCCGGCGTCGTCTTTCCGTTGCGAGCAGATAAATGTGCGGTCCTCCACGCGGGCCACGTCGCCGGGATTGGAACGTACCAGAATGCTGTCGGGACGCTTGGCCGGATTTAAGGGGATGGCCACGCCGGCTAGGATCATGAACCGCAGCATGCTCTGGTACTCCTGTGGAGACCCGTCGCACCAGTGGACCTGATCCGGGCGACACATCCGGGCTATCTCTTCCACCCACTGCGCGAGCTGCCTGTTGCCGTTGCGGGTGGATTCGACCTCCACGGTAATGCTGGCCATACGAGCTTTCTCCTAGTGCAGAATTGACCTGTCCGCGGTCGCCCCGAACCAGCGGCCCGCGGGTACGAGTCGCGTCCCCGGGAAACAGAACCGTTCGCGGCGCGAGCGTCTAGTGATGCCGTCCCATGAGGCCAACAGCCGCCCAGCCCCCGGATCCTGGCTGCCCCGCCTGACTTCGGAGCCGTGCACCCAGGCGATCAAAACAGCCTCAATATTGTGCAACATTGTGCATCTTTCTGGTAAGACTTCCAAGTACTCGGCCAGCCAGGTTAAGCAATCGACCGTCCGTTACCCAACTCTTCTTTCACTACCTCCTCCAAATGATGGAGCGTCTGGGGTACGGTCAGGGAGCACATCTCCCGGCCGAGCCCGTCGCCGGATTCCAGAGCTACCTTCAAGTAATGCCCCGCAATCTCGATGGCCAGCGGATCGGTAATGGCTTTCCCGGTGCGGTTCTGGTATTCAACCCAGGCAGGGAGGGGTAATGCAACCCATACTGGCCGGCCGTCTACTAAGAACTTGATATCGACCGCGTCGGCATGTCGGGTAGCAATGGCCACGATCAGCGCCTGAAAGATGCAGTGCACTTCCTTCCTGGTCCACCGGTCCAACGCATGAAAATCCTTATACATAGGGACAGCATATCGGAGCTCAGGATGGGGAGCAAACCGCCACCCTGCGCAGCCGGCGGTCCGAGGGAGTGGATTAGTATGGCAGGATGAAAAATCTCGGCATTCTTCTTTCCGGACGGGGGTCGAACTTCGAGGCCATTGCCAAGAGCGTCGCGGCCGGAAGGATTCCCGATGCCAGGATTGCAGTCGTCATCTCCAATCGGGCCACGGCCGCCGGAATCGAAACTGCCCGAAGGCTCGGGCTCTCTGCATTCATCATTCCGTCGCAGGGAAAGGAACGGACGCATCATGAGGTGGAGGTGGTGAGTGCACTTCAACAACACGCGGTCGATTTGGTTTGTCTGGCCGGATATATGCGGTTGCTGTCGCCGTGGTTTGTCCGTCAGTTTCCGGGGCGTATTCTTAATATTCATCCATCCCTGTTGCCTGCTTTTCCGGGGCTTGAGGCTCAGCAGCAAGCATTCGCCTACGGGGTGAAGGTGACAGGCTGCACCGTCCACTTCGTGGACGAGGAACTCGACCACGGGCCGATTATCGTCCAGAGAGCCGTGCCTGTGCTAGACACCGACGACGAACGATCTCTCAGCGAGCGAATCTTGGAGCAGGAACACATCGCCTACACTGAGGCCATTAACATTGTGTTCGAAGGCAAGTTCGAGATTGTGGGAAGAAGACTTCAGCGCAAGGCGGCCTGCTTGGGAGAGTAAACCCTGGAGCCTAGGTGGAACTTCTTGGGCACACGAAACCACACTCCTTGCTTATAATCCAGTCAGCATGCAAACATTCGCGGCGGTCGACGAACAACTCGCTTACCTCAAAAAAGGCAGTGCGGAGGTTATTCGTGAAGCGGAGTTGCGGGAGAAGCTCGAACAGTCGCGGAGCACCGGCAAGCCCTTGCGGGTGAAGCTCGGTATGGACCCGACCGCCCCCGATCTCCACCTTGGCCATACCGTCGTCTTGCGGAAGTTGAAGCACTTTCAGGACCTCGGCCACACGGTCATTTTCTTGATCGGCGATTTTACCGGAATGATCGGGGATCCGACCGGCCGGTCCGCTACGCGTCCCCCGCTGAGCGCACAAGAGATCATGCGCAACGCCAAGACTTACATGGCACAAGTCTACAAGATTCTCTCTCCGGACAAGACCGAAGTGCGTTTTAACAGCGAATGGTTTGACAAGCTTAAACCGGCCGACTGGATCCGTCTCACTGCCAAGTTCACCGTCTCGCAGATGCTGGAACGGGAGGATTTCCACAAACGCTTTCAGGAGGAGAAACCCCTTGGTGTCCATGAGCTGCTCTATCCTTTGGCCCAGGGATACGATTCTGTCGTACTTCGAGCCGACGTTGAACTCGGGGGAACCGATCAGAAGTTCAACCTGCTCGTCGGACGCGAACTGCAACGAGCGTATGAACAAGAGCCTCAGGTGGTGCTCACCGTACCAATCCTTGAGGGCTTGGATGGGGTGCAGAAGATGTCCAAGTCCTTGGGAAATGCCGTCGGCATCACCGAGCCACCCCTCGAGATGTACGGAAAAATTATGTCCATCTCTGACGTGATGATGTGGAGATACTATGAGCTGCTGACCGACGTGCAGATCCCACAAATCGAACAAATGAAGCGGCAGTCTCACCCCATGAAGGCGAAGAAAGAGCTCGCGCGCCGCATTGTCACGGACTTTCACTCGGCAGAAGCCGCAGCCCAAGCCGCAACGGACTGGGCGATTCAGTTTCAAAAGCGAGAGATGCCAACCCATGTGCCCAAGGTCACGGTAAAACTGGACAGCGTCACCGCAGGGAGCAAGGACCAGCCATCGGAACATGCGAACACGTATTTCCCGCTATGGCAGGCCCAGCGGAGTCAAAATGAAAACTTAGGTTCCGCAGGCCCTCGAGCGGTGCGGCTCGACAAGCTGCTGGTCGAGGCAGGGTTCGTGGATTCAAAGACGGAGGCCGCCCGCAAGATCCGTGAGCGTGCCGTCCGCATGCTGAACAAAGTTGTCCCTGAGCTCACGATCTCGGTTATCGTCCCTTGTGATCTGCCAACGGTTCTAGGCCGAAAAACCAAGATCGTGTCCATTGTCGAGTGATCCCTGATCGGAGGTTTTTTGAACCTTGGCCTATAGATTGGCTATGACCTGCGCGGCAGTTACGGCAGTTACCACGGGCGTTGAATCTGATGCGGCAGAGCAATAGAATCTCTGCCAGTTCCTGCAGATACAATAACTAAGGATAATCGGAGAGGTGGCCGAGTGGTTGAAGGCGCCAGTCTTGAAAACTGGAATACGGGAAACCGTATCGGGGGTTCGAATCCCTCCCTCTCCGCCAGTTCTTTTGTTATCTAAGACTTGCAAGCTGGTGATACCTACACTGATACCCAATTCAGCGGAGGTTTCGCCATGCATCGCCAGTGCAACGTTACCAAACGAGTCCGGACAGCCAAAGGACTCCGATACTGTCCGGTAGTTATCGCCGCGAATAGACAGATCAAGCCCGATCTGGTTCTAGTTAACGACCAGGAGAACGACATTCCGAAGGCGCCTATTATCTCGAATGGCGCGAAAAAGGCAGGCGGGTGCGCCTGTCGGTGGGCAAGAACGCGGCTGACGCGAGTGTGAGACGACTGCGCAAAGAGGCTGAACTGAACGCGGTGAATGCGGGCCTTACCGTTGTGCCTGAGAATGGTAGCAACGGCCAACCTTCCATCGCGGCTGCTGTGGCAGAGTATCTGGAAGAAACCAGAATCAGCAAGAAGCCTAGGACATTCGCTGCCCACAGCATGGCTCTCGGCTATTTCGTCGAATCCTGCCCAAAGATTTTCCTGGCCGACATTGCCCGCAAAGACGTGCTCGAGTTTTGCGCCTTTCTGCGCGACAAAAAGCAACAGGCACCACGTTCCGTCTACAACAAGTTCGAAAGCGTAATGACATTCCTAAAGGCGAACGGCATTCGCGGGTTGGTCGGCAAAAACGACTGGCCGCGATACGTGGAGGAGGAACCGGAAATCTACAGCAAGGCCGAACTGAAAACATTTTTGTCTGCCTGTGACGCCCAGGAGAAACTTTGGTTTGAATTCTTCCTCATGACGGGCGAGCGTGAGCAGGAGGTGATGTACACCTATTGGTCGGACATCAAATTCACAGAGTCGATTGTCCGAGTCACACACAAACCCGATCGGGGCTGGACTCCGAAGACGTACAAGGAGCGGGAAATTCCCATCCCTGCGAAACTATTCAAAGCTCTGAAGGCATGGAAGGCGAAGTCCGAGCAAACTTGCAACCTGGTATTTCCTACAGCGGGCTGCAATCCCAAGCTGGATTTTCTCGACTGCTGTAAAGCCATCGCCAAACGTGCTGGTCTGAACCCGGATGGTTTCTGGTTGCACAAGTTCCGTGCGACGTTCGCAACTTTAGCACTGTGGGCAGGCGTCGATCTGCGCACGGTCCAGCAGTGGCTGGGCCACTCCCACATAGAGTCAACCATGCGCTACTTGAAGCCATCACGCAGCCAGCAGGTGCGTGAGAAGGTTAATAAGATATTTTCTTAGGTCTAGTGCTTATCGTAGATGGGTTGTTCAATAGATCGTTGCGATTGTTGCGGAAATGGCCTGTCTCGACAGCAAGCTTTAAGCAGCCAAGAATCG
>JASHSL010000290.1 GCA_030040855.1 Terriglobales bacterium | reverse complement strand
TGGCCAAACGCATGATCCGGGGTTGAACTAGCCTTCGAAAGTCCTCCCAGGCAATTCGTACCAGCTCACGGTGCGAGCCTGCGTTGAAGGCTATCTCTTTGTCTCGCGACAGGCTTTCATCGGCAAACACGCTCATTCCGTAAAGATGGCCGAATGGGGGCATCGCACCCAATTCGCAATCCGGGAACCTCTCCTTGAAGTCCTCCTCGGTAGCAAGATCTACCGTCATGGCCCCAGTCGCCGCTTTCAAAAGCGCCAGATCAACGTGCTGGGAGGCGGAAACCACGGCCATCTGAAGTGCGCCATCGAGCTTCACAATCACTGTTTTGGCGAGCTCTTTCCCGGGGGTGTGGGTCAGGGCGGCAATTCCTGCCGCTGTGTAGGCCGGCGAGTGAGAGATCACCATGTACTTGATGTTTTGACAGTCAAGAAACTCCTTGAGCTTGGAGAGCGACATGACATTCCTCCTCTGCCTTAATCATACGTCTGTTCCCGGCAAAAAGCCGGGGAGGTCCTGCCTTTTGGGCCGGGAGATCCCTCGACGGAATTTCCCATTCGCTTCCCCGGCGGACATTCCATTTCCAGCAACTCTGGCCTGGGGAGGAACTTCTGAGATCTAGGCAAGCAACTCCATCTGGAAGACAATTTCACCACTCTGCACCAGCACGCTATACGGCTGATCGCGCCACCCAGCACCACCAGCGCCACCCAAAGAAAGGTCTTCCAGGATTCTGGGGGGAGAGCCCCCTGAACCGAAAGGGGGGGGTGTGCGCGTAGCCAGGTTGTTTGCCGCCACTCTCGTATTGCTGGCCTTCACGATGCCAGCCTTTGCCAGTGACGTCAAGATCACCACTTCCAGCCTCCCCAACGGAGTTGTGGAAAAAGCTTACTCGGAGAAGATCGATGCCAGCGGGGGCTGCACTCCTTACACCTGGTCAATCAAGAGCGGCTCGCTGCCCACCGGGCTGCGAGCGGAGGAGTCCTCATCGACCACGTCTTACGTGATCTCGGGTACTCCGACAACCGTGGAGAGCAGCACATTTACGGTCGAGGTAGTCGGTTGCGGGGGGCATGCTTCAACAGAAAGCTACAGCCTGAAAATCGAATCCAACTACCACGTCGCCTTGAGCTGGGATGCCTCCACCTCTCCCGATATCACCGGATACAACGTCTACCGGGGGACCGTCTCCGGGGGGCCGTACACCGAGATCGCCAGCCATGTCGTCGACACGACCTACACCGACACTACGGTCGCGGAGGACAAGACGTATTACTACGTGACCACCGCGGTCAACAGCACGAACGAGCAGAGCGGGTATTCGAACCAGGTGAAAGTGGAGGTTCCCTAAAGATCGGGGGCGTCAATTGCCGGCAGAGGGATTGTTTCGGGCGAAATACTTCAGACGGAGGCCCGACGCGTCGCGAAAGCTGGCTATTCGGCATCGTGATAAATTACTCCAAGCGTAAAGCGGGTGCCTCTTCGCAC
The DNA here is from genome assembly GCA_030040855.1 of Terriglobales bacterium. Classification (GTDB taxonomy): domain Bacteria; phylum Acidobacteriota; class Terriglobia; order Terriglobales; family Acidobacteriaceae; genus JAFAGX01. The sequence goes on along the minus strand of JASHSL010000290.1, from coordinate 2,706 downwards.
CCTGCTTACTCCATGTCGCAAGTTCACCCGGTAGTAGCCGCGACTGCCTTTCACTGGTCGCGAGCGTGTCGCAAAAATGACCATCTCTCCCTGCTCCGGTAGGATCACTTCGGCTTGCGATTGCGCCCGGGGTTGTTGTTCCACCAGAACAAATTCGCCTCCCTCGTAATCGCGCTCGGGCTGACTCAAAAAGCAGGTCAACTGCAGCGGAAACGCCACCTCGCCATACAGGTCTTGATGAAGACAGTTGAAATCTCCGGCATCATAATGCAGCAATAAGGGCGTCGCCCTGTTCTGCCCCTTGTTCTGGCAGATGGCCAGCAAGTTTGCGTGCTTGGCCGGAAAGACGTCCCGAGCCCCAAGCACGGCATTCCATTCATTGGCGATGGGAGCCAGATAAGCATAGCTATGCTCACGCAACTGCTGAACCAGTGGGGGAAGGGGGTACTGAAAATATTTGTAATCTCCACGGCCAAAGCGATAGCGCGCCATGATGATGTGACTGCGAAAGGCCGAGTTCGAGGGATATAAGCGGATCAGCTCGACGCATTCCTGCGGCGTGAGGAAGGCAGAGGTGAGGGCATACCCGAGTTCGCAGAGCGAGGCGCGGATTGTATTCCAATCGAGCTGGGCTAACCGATCGGAAATCGCAGGTTCTAGTATGGTCGCAGGCATGGCTTACAGTCTGGCAGAGAACGCGGACTTTCACCATCCGGATCTTGCGGGAAATAATCTTACGCCCTTCAGCGAATCTTCAATTCCTCGAGCAGAGCAGCTTTGAGCGTTTTCTCCTGATCCCGGTTGAGTTTGGCGTGGTCAGAGGTGAGATAAAACACGTCGATGGCCATCTCCCCTTCCGTATCAATGAGGGCGATTTCAATGTTGTAGTTGTGGGTGGAAAGTTGGGAGCTGATGCGGTGCAGCAGGCCGGGGCGGTCCTGGGCGATAACCTCAAGCAGCGTGCTATGGGAGGAGCACTGGTCGTCAAAGTCAATCCGGGTTTCCACCTTGACTCTAGGAAGATGGCTTTGCTGGGCACGCAGACGATCACGCAACATGCGATCGAGATCGGCTTTTCCCATGACAGCGTCCGCCAGACTGGCTTGGAACCGCTTCCATTCCGGCAAGTTCAACTCCAGGGTACGAAACGGGTCGGTGAAATAGAATGTGTCCACCACCACTCCTGCTCGATCCGAAAATGCATTGGCTTTTACAATGTTCATGCCCCAGGCTGCGAGCACGCCGGCAATAGTCGCGAACAGGTAGGGGCGGTCCGATGTGACCACGGTGACCTCGTACCAGTGGCGGCCACGCTTGAGCGTAGACTGCACCGGATCATTTTCCAGTCGCTGCGCCATATCAAAATGGCGCAGGATCTCTTCCGCGGGATAGCTCCTCAGGTAGCGCAGCGGAAAGCCCTCCAAGAAGCTCTTGATTTTCTTGCCGGCAATGGGAGCCAGGGTGTGCAAACGGTCCAGAGTCTCGTCCTCGCCATCGGCCTGCAAGGGCTGGTCGGCGCTTCGGCTCAAGGAATTGGCGGTGGCGATGTATACCTGCCAGATGTTCTCCGCTTTCCAAGGGGTGAGAGCGTCGGGATTGACCGACTTGATATCGGCATAGGTCATGAGCGAAAGCATCTTCAATTGCTCCGGGGTGCCGACCTTGTCTTGAAAGGCCTGGATCGTGGACGAATCGAAGATGTCGCGCCGCAGCACCGCCGAGAGCTCCAGATGATTGGCAATCAAAAACAAAATCGTCTCGCGGTCCGGCGGATCCAGATCCAGGCGCTCAAGCGCTCGCGCGGCGATTTCTAAGCTGTTGGTTACATGATCGCCGGAGGTGACCCCCTTTCCGGTGTCATGAAGGAGCAGCGCCAGGAAGAGTAATTCCGGCCGCTCCAGCTCGTGAAAAAGCTCCCCGTACCTTTGATCCCATTCCGATTTCGACTGGCTGAGTTGGTGCAGGTTTTCAATCGCTCGAAACGAATGCTCGTCCACGGTGTAGCGGTGATAGAAGTCCCGCACCACCAGAGAATCAATGATCTGCAACTCCGGAAGCAACAGGTTCAACAGACGCAGGGAGTGCATCGCCCGCAATGCGTCGGCGGCATAGGGTTCGAGCAAGATGACCTGCAGAGCTTGCCACAGCTCGGCTCCTTTGGGCGGAGTGGCTGCCAGTGCGGGCAGCACCTGTTCGATCCGATATTCGGTGGTGGTGCTCAACCTCAGCCCGTGATGCGCCATGAAGTCAAACATCCGCAAGAGAACGTGGGGGTCCTCGATGGTCGCGGTCTGTGGTAAGAAGATCAGACCGTCGACAACGGAAAACTCGGAATTGGAAACCCGCTGCTTCCAGTTTTGAAAATGGCGGTATAGGGACGACCAGGCTGCAGGAATTTCCTCGAGGAGCTGCGTGCACACGCGGTGTACGGCGCGGGCATGTGCAAAGTAAATCCGCATCCACGCCGCCGGGCTCAGCGCCTCCGCGGTCCCAATCTTTCGTGCCGCAGCCTCGTCTTGATCTGCCCATGTCAGGGTGTTGTCATCGCGTCCATGGCGGTAGTGCAGAAAACAGCGTAGCGCGATGAGAAATTCAAGCGCCGGCTCCAGTTGCCTGCGGGCCGAGGATGGCAGCAACGATTTGAGCTCAGGCCAGTCCCGCAGCTTCTCCATGGCTGCAATCAGAGTCAACCAGAACGCCAGGTTG
>JASHSL010000289.1 GCA_030040855.1 Terriglobales bacterium | reverse complement strand
GAGAACGAGACTTTCCTCCTCACGGACTGGTTTGCGCGCACGCCGCGCGAGGTGCTGGCCAAAAATTTTGGCGTCTCCGAGGCCGCCTTCGATCACCTCCCGCAAGACATCGATCACACTCGGTATATCTTCTCGGGAAAGGTGCCCGGCTCAGTAAACGCTGTTGCTTCGCCTGCCGGTCCGGTACCCATCAGCTATAGTTACCGCTTGTTGGCTCAAGAACCAATCAAGGTCGCGGGCGGGCAGGTGCGCATCGTCGATTCCGCGAATTTTCGCGCCGCAACTACGATTGCTGCGGCGCTCGTGGAACTCGAGCCGGGGGCGATGCGGGAACTGCATTGGCATCCCAATACTGACGAGTGGCAGTACTACATCAGCGGTCATGCACGCATGACCGTGTTTGCTTCAGGCGGCAAAGCACGCACTTTTAACTATCAGGCGGGCGACGTGGGCTACGTGCCGTTTGCGATGGGGCACTACATCGAAAACACCGGCGATGAACCTGTGCGGTTCTTGGAAATGTTCCGCAGCTCCTATTTTGCTGACCTTTCGTTAAACCAATGGATGGCGCTGACACCACCCGAGTTGGTACAAGCTCACCTGAACCTGGACCGGCAAACGATGGCTGCTCTACGCAAGGACAAACCCATCATCGCCTCGTCCCGGGCTCGGCAGGTGCAGCTCGAACGGCCTGCCTAGGAGTTATAAGAGCCCTGGAATTTAGAACGTGTCAGAGCGCAGAGCTCTAGATTGATGCGCGCACAAGATGCGGGGTCGTTGCGCATCATCAGCTGATGGGCCCCAGGATCAAGATCAAGGTCGACCAAGGTGCTATGGATCATGCGGCGAAACCAGGAGGAGACGATCCCACCAGCTGATGATCGCCAAGCGGCGTTGCCGGTTATCCAGCTGCACCTTTTGATCCACCACCGCCTCGCGCGGACGAGAGGCTCGCTCTCGGCCGATTCCGTACCCCAAACATGAAAATCCGCTTCCCCCCTCCCGGCACCAGCACGATTGGTCGCAACCGGTTACTGTAATAATGTCGTTAGAAGCAGGCAGGCGAACCTCCTGAAAACGGAAACAATTTTCACTTCGGCGAAGTCAGAATCTCCAGAAATCGCGCTAGAGGCTTTGAACTGAAAGAGCTCTCCCCCTAAAGAAATGGCCGTTTGATTGCATGTCCAGTAGTACTATAGACATTATTGATTATCGGGTCGGCTGGGAAATGGCAACGCGGATAGCTGGCGACAAGGAGGGTTCCTGTAGGATCGCCATTATCGGTGGCGGATTCAGCGGAGCCGCCTTGGCAGCTCAACTGCTAAGTGCCGGACAACCGTCGGTTTCGGTAATTTTGATCGGCCGGGACGGTTGTCCCGGTCGTGGAGTGGCCTACAGTACGCGGTGCGAGGGGCATCTGCTAAACGTACCCGCTCAGAATATGAGCGCCTTCGCGCACGATCGCGACCATTTCCTGCGTTGGGCGCGCCTCCACTATGGCTCCGATGTGAGGCCGGACGAGTTTCTCCCACGTCGCAGTTACGGCCAATACGTGGCGTCCATTCTTCAGAAAGCCAGCGAGGGGCATAACGCTGCGTTGGAATGGAGGCAAGACGAAGCAATCTCCGTAAACCGCGCCAACGGTAGAGCCGAAATTGCACTGCTCGGCGGAGACAGGATTGCGGCTGACAAGATCATCCTAGCTCTCGGCAACTTTCCCCCGGGCGATCCCAAGCTTCCAGGAAGGAAGGAATACAGTCCCCGATACGTGCCGAACGGCTGGGCGGAAAGTGCACTCGACCACATCCGTGAAGACAAGAGCGTGCTGCTGCTTGGTTCAGGGCTGACCAGCGTGGATGTGGCGATTTCATTGCGGGAGCGCAAATTTGAGGGGAAGATCCACATATTATCGCGCCACGGATTGTTGCCCCAGGAGCATAAGCGCAATCTGCCGCGGACGGCTTGGGGGATTAACTTGTTCCCCTGCACGGCGCGTGGGCTGTTGCGCTTGGTTCGGGCACGAGTGCGAGAGGCCGAAGAACACCATGGCGATTGGCGCGCTGTAATCGATTCTCTTCGCCCATTTACGCAACGAATCTGGCAGTCGCTCCCCTTGCAAGAGCAGAGACGATTCCTTCGACACCTGCGGTCGTACTGGGATGTCCATCGCCACCGAGTTGCACCAGAGATCGGTGCACTACTGTCGTCGGAGTTGCGCGATTGCCGGATCGAGGTACACGCCGGCCGCGTAACCAAATACCACGAGAATCCCGAGCATGTTGAGGTGACATACCGTGACCGGAAAAAGGGAGAATCCAGAAAGCTTCATGTTCACCGGGTAATTAACTGTACCGGCCCGGAGCTCGATTGCCGCCGAGTCACCAATCCCTTGTGGAGAGATCTGATTCATCAGAAATTGGTTCGGCCTGACCCCTTATTTCTGGGACTAGACACGGCTCAAAATGGCGCCGTGATCGACGCTCACGGCATATCCTCTGATTTTCTGTATGCCATCGGGCCGCTACGCAAGGGGAGTCTGTGGGAAACAATCGCAGTTCCAGAGATTCGTGCCCAAGTTTCGGCATTAGCCTTGCACTTGCTCTCTAGTTTTGAGCAGCAAGGTTGGGGCGGCCTGGCAAGAGAACTAACGACAGCTCAAACCTAGAACGCGGAAACATCAGGAAAGGACGGAGTCATGACCTTCCAACAATTTTACCTGGGTTGTTTAGCGCACGCATCGTACATGCTAGTGGAGGAAGGCGAGGCAATTGTCATCGACCCACAGCGGGACGTGGACATTTACATTGATGCCGCCGCCGCACGCAGCGCGAAAATCCGCCATATCTTCGAGACTCATCTGCACGCTGACTTTGTTTCCGGTCACAAAGAGCTGGCCGCGCGGACGGGCGCGGCTATCTATGTCGGAGCTCGGGCCAACGCTCTTTTCCCTCACGTAGGAGTGCGGGACGGATTCGAACTCCAGATTGCAAGAATGCGCCTCCAAGTTTTAGAGACTCCCGGACATACGCCCGAGAGTATTTGCCTGGTGGTCACGGATGAAGCGAAATCGCCCAAGCCATGGGCAGTTCTCACTGGCGACACCTTATTTATAGGGGACGTAGGACGGCCTGACCTCTCAAAGACACATACTCCAGCGGAATTGGCTGGCATGCTTTATGACAGCCTGCACGCGAAAGTGTTGAAGCTTGCCGATGATGTGCTGGTCTACCCGGCACACGGCGCCGGCTCATTCTGTGGACGCAATATGCGCCCTGAACGGTCTTCCACGATCGGCATCGAACGCCTGTCAAATTACGCTCTGCAGATCCCTAACCGGCAAGAATTCATCCGCCAACTGACGACAAATCTCCCACCCCGTCCTGAATACTTCTTTCAAGATGCCGAACTGAATCGTCAGGGTGCAGTGACTCTGTCCGAATTACCGGAATTGAGACCGATCCCGGCCGAGGAACTTGCGTCTGAGTTGGGGAAAGCGGCCTCTGCACTCGATGTTCGTGCTGGCGATCGCTTCGCCGCCGGGCACGTGCCCGGCTCGGTCAACATCGCTCTGTCGGGACAGTTTGCATCCTGGGCAGGAATTGTTCTAGGTCTGTCCTCTCGTCCGATACTTATCGCCGATACCCCTGAACAAATAGCCGAAGCGCGTATCCGCCTGGCGCGGGTCGGCGTTGAAGATGTGTGCGGATATTTGCAGGGTGGCGTAGAGGGATGGAGGCAGGCAGGCTTTCCGCTGGCTGAGTTGCGACAAATCTCGGTACAAACTTTAAGCGAATGGCAACAACGACCAGAGGTCTGCACCTTGGATGTGCGCCACAAACCGGAATGGCAGGCGGGACACTTGCGCAACGCGCTTTGGATTCCGCTGGACAAACTTGCAGTCACGTCTCCTCCGGTCGATCGTGACGCGCTGATTGCCGTGCATTGTAAGAGCGGGTATCGTAGCATGATCGCCTGCAGCCTCTTGCGGCGGGCGGGTTTCCATAACGTGGCGAATGTGACAGGCGGGTTTGATGCGTGGCAACGAGCCCAATTTCCCATCTTAACAGAACAACCAGAACAACCAGTTACGGCATAGAGAGTCCTGCTGGTCCTCCCTTCTTGAGCGACCTCGGGAGGATGTTTTTGTGCAAGCGTCAAACTCCGCGATTTTCGGTCTCGCTCCGTTCCCAAACAGCTGACCATGATCCCGCCTGTGCAAATCTGCTCACTGCTCCGGCCAGCAACTGTGTGGGATAATGCTCATGTTATGGAAACTCATGTTATGGAAACATCCAGTTTCGACCTTTTGTACTTGGAGAGCGATCCAAGCACCCAACAACCATCTGCGTGCCTATGCTTGAAATCCCACGGGCGCCAGGACTACGCGGGAGTTAGTGCTGAGACGTTGATCACGGCGCCATGCTTGAGTTTTATTGAACTGGATGTGGAGATTCGGCGGCTGCACGCGGAACTTGACGAAATTCGCGTCCGAGCCAAGAGGAAGTTTTATAAAGCGGAGGGGGCCGCTGCCGCCCGTGCGTAGCTGCAGACTGCAGACTGCAGACCTGCGAAGCCTAGCCACCCAGGTCTTCTTTGCTTGTCAAATCACATAAGTTAAATGTCCTCTGAGGATTACCCATTGCCATACTCGATCGCGCGCCGTGCTGCTTTGGGTTGGGTTGCGCTTGCTGCAGCTGCTTTGGTCCGTGCCGCTGCTCACCAGCGATGCCCTGAAACATGAAGGAGGAGAGTGCAAGCAAGCAGATACACACACATAGATGGTCGGATCCGATCCGAATTTGATAAAGACAGTCGCGGTGGCTTGAGCGTGGGGGTTCTTGAAGGCGGGCGTCTCGCGGGGAGACTTTTTGCAGCAGTGGTGCAACCTGTCGGATCCGACGGTAGAAGTGGCGCGGTGCGACTCCGCGGATATGCGCTATCGTTCCTCCAGTCGGCGTTTCAACCGAGCAATCTGCCGCATTTCGGCGGACCGAACTAATGGTATACGGTGGTCGCCAACAGAGATCGCGTGGGTCTGTCACTTGGAACTGTGAATCAGGTCACATACCGCAAAGCCTTGACGTAATTTATACTGGTTTCACCCCGACCATGAGCCTGCGGCAACGGGCTCATCCAACTACATCTAAGGGTCGGCGCGTATGCGCCGCAGGGTCGTTACGCCGCCCCTCACAGCATTTCTCACTACTAAGGAGCTAATCGCATGGCGACAGCAGAAGTCCGTCGTACACTGACCGAGCAACAGGCTCGCCAGCTCGCTACGGTCACCAAAACGGTCCCAATGATGGAGGCGATCACGCCACGCTGGCTGATCACGTTCCTCTCCTGGGTGCCGGTCGAAGCCGGCGTCTACCGGCTCAACAAAGTCAAACCCACGCGTCCGGGAACTCGCACCATAGAATGCGATCCTGACGAAGAAATCGACCTGCCTGAAATCTATGTGGACTACGAGGAGAAGCCCCGCGAATATGCGCTGAACGCGGTGACAAGCGTTCTCGACGTACAGACCCGCATTTCGGACCTGTACCGCAGCCCGCATGATCAGATCCGGGAACAACTGCGCCTGATGATTGAAAAAGTCAAAGAGCGCCAGGAAATGGCACTCCTTCACAATGCCGAGTACGGCCTCCTCAACAACGTTGCTCCGGAAATGAGGGTAAAAACCAGGAATGGCAGCCCCACTCCCGATGACTTGGATGAATTGATAGCACGAGTATGGAAGGAGCCAAGCTTTTTCCTGGCACATCCGCGTGCCATTGCAGCTTTCGGGCGCGAATGCACATTTCGGGGTGTGCCGCCACCGACCGTCACTATGTTCGGTTCTCCTTTCCTGACATGGCGCGGGATTCCGCTTGTCCCATGCAACAAACTGCCGCTAAAGGCCGAGACCACCGATATTCTGCTCCTGCGCACAGGCGAGAAAAAGCAGGGCGTCGTCGGGCTGTTCCAGCCTGGGCTGCCGGGAGAGGTGTCGCCCAGCTTATCAGTTCGCTTCATGGGCATTAACCACAAAGCGATTGCTTCGTATTTGATCTCTCTCTATTGCTCAATCGCGGTCCTGACCCAAGACGCACTCGGGATACTGGAGAACGTCCATGTCGACAAATATCACGAATACAAGTAATGGAGCGAGTGACGGGGCGCGCAGGCCCAAAACCGGTGCTCCCAAATCGGCTCCAATGACCGGAGAAGGGGCGCGCTATTACCCCTTCGGCACCATTCCTTTGCCGGATCCGGCAACGCTTGAAAGGCTCGCAAATGAGTTTTTTCTGGCGATGCCGCGGGAGCTTGTGAATGGAGATAACACCCCGAGCTCAGCCCTTACTCCAGAGGCTGAGGCGGAGGAGATTCCGGTCACGATGTTTGAGGAACCACTTCCGGTTAGCGAAACGCCGGTGGTGGAATCGGCTCCGAGTATCCCTGCGTCACCTCAGTACACCCAGCCGGGCCCGTTGACTGACGCTGATTTACGGGCAATTGCCGCATCCCTGGCAGGTGAGACGGCGCTCGTCCCGGGCACTCCGGGAACGGCACCAATCCCACCCGTGCCGGGCTCGGCACCTGGCTTTCTCGCCCAGGCAGAAACTTCGCCCATGGCGGTCGCTCCCACACTCCCCCCGGGGAATGAAATGTTCTCATTCCCGGGAATCGCGGCGATGCCTTCCTCCGCGCCAACAACCCCGCCTGGCGGCACCGACGTGAGCGCCGTTCCGCAATCGCCAGGGGGTGCCCCGGCATTCCCTGGTTCAACTCCTTATTTTGTCGAGGGAGAAAAGGGAACATCTCCGGCGGCAGCGCCTGTGTTGCCGCCGATCAGTGAGTTGTTCTCTTTTCCGCGAGTACCGGCGATGGCGAACGTCCCCGCCATACAAACCGTACCGAACCCTCCAGCTCCGCCCGCATCTCCGTCTGCGGCGCCACCGAGTGCCGCAGACGGGAGCGCCGTTCCCGCGCCAGCACACGACGTGAAAGGGATCACCCCGCAGGTTCCTGGCGTTCGAACGACGGAACCACCTGGTCCGCCCGCTTCTTCTGCGACCGAAGAGAAAGCGACTTATCCGAGCGCAACTTCACTACCATCATGGAGCGAACTGTTTTCGTTTCCCGGAGTGCCGGGCATGCAGCTTGTTCCGGGTACCCCGGCGCCGTCGTCGTCTTTTACAACTGCCCCGTCCACAGTGGCGGATGCGCGAAAAACGATCCCGCCTCCCACTGCGCCCGCCTCGGGTAACCTGTTCGGTCCTGAACTGGCCGCGCCTGGCAGGGAAACGCAGAAAACCGCCGGGGCTGCTAGTTCGCCTTCCGGAATCGAGGCGTTCGAGTTCCGGCCGGATCTTGCGCCAGCCGAGCTCGGAGTCGCTAAGCGTCCACTTGATGCCAAGCTCATCCGCCGCGACTTTCCCATTCTGGAAGAGCGAATACATGGTCGGCCTCTCGTTTGGCTCGATAACGCTGCAACCACCCAGAAGCCGAATGCCGTAATCGAACGTATTGCCGAGTTTTATCGACACGAAAACTCCAATATTCATCGCGCCGCCCATGAGCTCGCGGCCCGGGCGACAGATGCTTACGAAAGCGCACGCGAGAAGTCACGGCGCTTCCTCAACGCGTCATCCGCTCGCGAAATTATTTTTGTACGCGGTGCGACGGAAGGCATCAATCTGATTGCGCAGAGCTGGGGGCGCCGCAACGTTAGAGAGGGCGACGAGGTCGTAATCACCTGGCTTGAGCACCACGCGAATATTGTTCCCTGGCAGATGCTTTGCTCCGAGAAGGGTGCACGTCTTCGCGTAGCCCCGGTGAACGATCGCGGGGAAGTGATTCTCGAGGAATACGAGAAGCTGCTTGGCCCGCGTACCCGCATCGTAGCTTTCAGTCAAGTGTCGAATGCGCTTGGCACCATCACTCCCGCGCGTGAGATGGTCGAGATTGCGCACCGCTACGACGCGCGGGTGCTGGTCGACGGCGCGCAAGCCGTCGCCCACATGCCGGTGGACGTGCAAGCCCTCGACTGCGACTTTTACGTGTTTTCTGGGCACAAGGTTTTTGGACCCACGGGAATCGGCGTGGTCTATGGAAAGGTCGACCTGCTCGACACCATGCCGCCATGGCAGGGCGGCGGCAACATGATCACCGACGTTACGTTCGAAAAAACCACTTACCAGAGCTCTCCTGCGCGTTTTGAGGCGGGGACCGGCAACATCGCGGACGCGGTGGGTCTCGGAGCAGCGCTCGACTATGTCGACGAGGTCGGGAGAGAAAACATCGCCGCATACGAGCACGATCTCCTCAACTACGGGACAGCGAAACTGCTTACGGTGCCCGGGTTGCGCCTGATTGGCACAGCAAGGGAGAAAGCGGGCGTACTATCGTTCGTTCTTGATGAGGTTCGCACGGAAGATGTGGGTGTCGCGCTCAACCAGGAAGGCATCGCCGTGCGAGCCGGCCACCACTGCGCCCAGCCCATCCTACGTCGCATGGGAGTTGAGAGCACAGTTCGCCCGTCGCTGGCGTTGTACAACACTTGCGAGGATATCGAGGCGCTGGTCGCGGCATTGCTGCGTCTGCAGGCCGGGCGTGGCCACCGCAAACTATGAGCCCAAGCCAGTTTTCAATTACTCCGGATTGGCGGAGGCGGCTACAGCCTCTGCCGTCTTCAATAGGCCGAGGGAGGGCTAATGCTTACTATGAAAGTCGCAAATGATGTCACGGAGTTGATCGGGAATACGCCGCTAGTGCGGCTTAACAAGGTAACCAAAGATTGTGTAGCCCAGGTAGTTGCGAAGCTCGAGAGCCGGAATCCCTGCGCCAGTGTCAAGGACCGCATAGGTGTCAGCATGATCGCCGAAGCCGAGCGCGAGGGCAAAATTCGACCCGGCAAGACAGTGCTGATTGAGCCGACCAGCGGCAACACTGGCATTGGCCTAGCCTTCGTCGCCGCCGTGAAAGGCTACAAACTGATCTTGACAATGCCCGATACCATGAGCTTGGAGCGGCGCGTGCTGTTGCTTGCCTTCGGTGCGGAAATCGTGCTCACGCCCGGTCCAAACGGGATGAAGGGCGCGGTAGCTAAAGCCGAGGAGATCCTGGCCAAGACACCTAACGGCTTTATGCCTCAGCAGTTCGACAACCCAGCGAATCCCAAGATTCACGTCGAGACCACCGGTCCCGAGATTTGGAACGACACGGCGGGGCGTGCCGATATCTTAGTCTCTGGGGTCGGTACAGGTGGAACCATCACCGGCGTTTGTCAATACATTAAGCCGAAAAAGCCGTCCTTCAAAGCTGTGGCCGTCGAACCGGCGGATAGCCCGGTGCTCTCCGGTGGGAAGCCATCGCCACACAAGATACAGGGCATCGGCGCCGGTTTTGTACCCAGCATTCTGCGTACCGACTACATCGACGAGATTGTTACGGTGACGAACGATGACGCGATTAACATGGCGCGTCGCCTCGCCAAAGAAGAGGGTCTGCTCGTAGGCATTTCGTCTGGAGCCGCCGTGGTTGCGGCTCTAAAGGTCGCAACCCGAAAGGAAAACGCGGGCAAGCTGATCGTTGTGGTGCTGCCCGATTTCGGTGAACGCTACTTAACGAGCGTCCTCTTTCAAGCCTTGCGGGACCAAGCGTTGGCGATACCAACTGCGCCGCTCCCAGCTGAGCCATGTCTCACCTCGGCACCATAATTCGCGAAGACGTGGCGACCGTGTTCGAGCGCGATCCCGCAGCTAGGTCGCGTCTGGAAGTCCTCTTGTGCTATTCCGGACTGCATGCGGTGTGGTTCTATCGCATCAATCACTGGCTGTGGGAGCACCGCCGTTTGCTCCTCGCGCGATGGCTCTCCCAGGTCGCACGCTTCTTCACAGGAATCGAGATTCATCCCGGCGCCAAAATCGGCAGGCGGTTGTTCATTGATCACGGACTCGGAGTGGTCATCGGTGAGACGGCAATCGTTGGAGACGATGTGACCTTGTATCAAGGTGTGACTCTTGGCGGCACCGGCAAAGAACACGGAAAGCGTCACCCCACAATCGAAGACAACGTGGTGATCGGGGCAGGAGCCAAGGTCCTCGGCAATATCACCGTTGCGAGGAACTGTCGTGTCGGGGCAGGTTCGGTAGTGCTGCGAAGCGTGCCAGAGCATTCCACCGTAGTGGGAGTTCCCGGCCA
>JASHSL010000288.1 GCA_030040855.1 Terriglobales bacterium | reverse complement strand
CGAGCAGGCAAGTTCAAGGGGATTGTGGTCCTCGACTCCGGTTTCCTGAGAGCTCGAGAACTTGTTCCCTGGCTCCGGGTTGGTCATGTTCGTGAACTCAAAGGTGTTCATGGTGCCGGACAAGGGCTCCCGCAGGACGGGATAGATGGCGTGGGACACCTTACTCGTGAACAGACCGGTATTACACGCGCTGCCCGTGAACAGGGTGTGCAATTGGGTGGCATGTTCAATGTTCGTAATGGCAAACTTCCCGTCCACCTGAAATCCCAACCCTTTAGCATCCTGGCGGTTGACGAGGATGACGATGGGCGCTACACCCACGGGATAGGTACTCCACTCAGGAATCGCATCACCGCTGACCGGATCGGTCCCCGTAATCGCATAGCTGACCGGCGTAGCGCTCGATTTGCTGAATGCACTCTCAATCGGAGTACCCACTGCCTCGCCCGAAATGCCATAGCCGAGGCATCCCAAAGTGATCGGCGGCGGGCAGTTGACACGATGCGAAGCAAACAGAGCATCTTCCGGCCGAATGTCGGTCATGCCGGCAGTGATGGTTACGCCGGCCGCGGTCAGCGCGTTCAGAACACCGCTCGGGAGGCTGCTGTCATCGCAGGTGGCAGTGTGGGCTCCCGTGGTCGGACAGCCGGGATTGGTGGTGTGGACACCATACTTAAAGAGCGAAGCAGAGATTAAATTCAAACCGCTGCCCGCCGTCAACGCATTACTGTCGATCTGAAGGGTTGCTCTCGGAGTCGCGAAAAACAGGCGGTTGCCGACCACCGAATCGACCGAGAGATAGGCCCAAATGGAGGTCTCCGAGGCATTCCACACAACCCAGAGGTTCCCGCCTTGGAGTTGACTGACTGTGCCTCCCGGACCCGTCCGGCTGTCCAGGGCTTGGGCACAGTTCGAGCCGTCAGGACAGGTTCCCTTGGTGGTCCAGTGGTGTGACCCCGGACCCGCAAGCGAAGGATCGTTGACTGCGGCGACGGCGAACTCTTGCCACATCGCGGACGATCCCGCGCCAATGAACTTTACCGTTGCGCCGGTGGCGAGCGCCGTCAAACATGCCACCAACAAACAAGCAAAAAGCGCGCTCATTGCTGTTCTCATCGATCATTCTCCTGTTTCATTAGTTATGAACTGTCGTAGATCCCGTTCTAGAAGTGGACAGGTCCCCCCAAGCGGTACAACCCAGGAACATACCTTAGACGTCATGCTCGGTTCCCCTGGTGTGACATGCTGCACTTTTATCAAGGATCTATGGGTTATGTGTCGCAAGAATGACCGCAGCATCAAAATCGTGTGAATTGAGGAAATCGTCTTGTGAAAATCTATTGCGGGTGTCCGGGTCGGCGCGAAAGTTTTTTCCTTAACTTCGACGGCCAAGTGTGCTCGGAATCGAATGCTCGCCGCTTCTCAATTACTCACCTGAATTTAACCTTCCGGTCATCAGCCCGTCACATTGCTAAGGTAAAAATTCTGCCTCTCGCAAATTCTTCGATCCGACACGGCAGTTTCTGAAGCCCGGGGCGGAGTCGGTGTCTCGATGTTGGCTTGACCCTCCGTCAAACTTGCGCGGCTAAAGGTATTGGGAGTGAGCTTGCTTCGAGGTTTATTGTGCGTGGTTCTTGGTTTGGCGGGACTGGTCTCGGCACAATCGGAGACGCCGGCGGCGCAGACGGCCTCCATCTCGGGGATGGTCAGCGATCCCAGTGGGGCGGTGGTGGTGGGCGCGCAAGTGACCATCACCAACGGCACGGGCGCAAGCGAAACCACCACCACGAACGAGCAGGGGCGCTACTTACTTCATGGTCTCGCAGCCGGCAGCTACGATCTCTCGGTTTCCGCGCAAGGATTCAAGGTCTTTCAGGCTCCGGGCATTGCTTTGAGCGCAGGCCAGAACCTGTCGCTCGCCGCCAGTCTTGAGCTGGCGGGAGCTTCGACGGCGACTACCGTCGAAGGTCAAAAGACGGTGCAGGTCGAGACCGAAACCGCAGCGGTTTCGGGCACCATCACCCAAAACGAGGTCGTGAGCTACGGATTGAATGGCCGCAACTTCACGCAGCTGATCGCGCTCGCGCCTGGGGTCAGCAATCAGACCGGACAGGATGAAGCCAAAGTTGGAGTCACCGGAAGTGTGAAGTATAGCGTGAACGGCGGGCGTGTCGAATACAACACCTTCGACGTGGACGGGTCGGATTTGCTGAATGTCGGGATCAACGGCGCCAACAGCACCCTAATTGTCTACCCTAGCCTCGACGCCATCCAGGAAGTCAAGGTGTTGACGTCGAATTATGGCGCGATGTACGGGCGTACGGCGTCGGGTACCGTGTTGGTGACGACCAAGTCGGGAACGCAGAACTTTCACGGTAACGCCTACGAGTTCTTACGCAATGAGTTCTTCAACGCGCGCAACTATTTCGACGAGACCAAAGGCGCACCGCTTTATCGGCGGAACGATTTTGGATTTACCTTTGGCGGTCCGCTCCTGATCCCCAAGTTGCAAAACCAAAACCGGGACAAAAAAACCTTCTTCTTTTTCTCCGAAGAATTCCGTCTGGAACGTTCTCCCTTCGAATTCAATCAGGCGGTTCCTACCCTGGCCGAGCGTCGTGGTGATTTCAACGATGTTTGCCCAGATCGCTATCCTTACGCTACCCCCGTCCGGATTTTTTCCCGCTCGCAGTATCCCGACTGCCCGTCGATGGGCAGTAACCAGACATACCCGGGGAACCAACTTGTACCAGCCCCCGCGGGAATTCCGACGGGAGCGCTCAACCGCAATGCGGTGGCCATCCTCGACAGCGGGGTGATCCCTTTGCCCAATGCCTACTCCGGCTGCAACTCGAGCCTGGTGGGAGAAACCAGAATCGACCCGGCCAGCGGCCAGCCGGCGCCCGTCGAGCCTTGTTATGTGGCGACGGTTTCACCACCAACCTCCTGGCACGAGGAACTATTTCGCCTCGACCACGATATTGGCAGCTCGATCCGAGCCACCTTCCGCTTCATTCACGACTCCTGGAATACGACGGTCGTAACTCCACAGTGGGGCTATCTCCAGAACAGCTTTCCCACGGTCGAGAATCGCTTTTTCGGGCCTGGCACGAGCGCGATGGCTCGGCTGACCTACACCATTTCCTCCACGCTCCTCAACGACTTCTTTGCCAGCTACGGCGATTCTCATATCACCCTCGTGGACGTCCCCGGGCCCGGCGCCCAGCTGCAACGGCCGGCGGTGCTCGACGCTCCTTGCGCCCCCTCCCCGCCGCCAATCCTCGGAGTCCTGGAGCAGTGCCCGATGGGTGCTTTGTTCAACAACGGCTTCGGCGGCAAAATGCCGGGCGTAGTCATCGCCGGCACGAATGCGGCGTATGGCGGAAACGGCTTTGCCGTCGACCCCAGCTACATGCCCTGGGATCACACCAATCCCACCTACACCGTGGGCGACACCGTGAGCAAGGCGGTGGGCAAGCATACCTTGCAGATGGGTTCGGAGTTCATCATTTTTCAGAGAAACCAGATCAATTCTCCGGTGGGCGCTACGACCGGCGACGTGCAGGGGATTATCACCTTCACCAATCAGGGTGCAGGCACTGCCTTTCCCGGTGCCTCGCCGACCGGGAATGCTTTTGCCGATTTCCTCCTGCACACTTCGCACGAAGACGGTGTGCACACCTTTGAGCAGGACAGCGCGCAGCGCAAGTACTATCAGCGCTACCAGATTGCCGAGCCTTATTTCCAGGATGACTGGCGCATCACGCCGCGCTTGACGCTGAACCTCGGTCTGCGGCTCAGCTTGTTCGGAACTTATTACGAGAAGAATCATAGCGTTTATAACTGGCAGGCAACCGCCTTTAATCATTCCCTGGCGAGCCAAGCCATGGTCGATCCTTCGACCGGCGGACTGGTCGACGCCAACTCGGGAACGCCCATTCCCCTCAACCTGAACAACCTGGACCCGCGGATCACGAATGGGCTGGTGCAATGTGGCGCCAACGGCGTTCCGGCAAGCTGCATGAGTGGCCACCTGTTCAATCCCGCTCCGCGGATCGGTTTCGCCTGGGATCCGCGGGGCAATGGAAAGACCTCTCTGCGGGCCGGGTATGGCATTTTCTACGAACACGGCGCCGGCAACGAAGCTAATACGGGATCGCTCGAGGGCAGCTCTCCGCTGGTCCTCGACATGTTGCAGGTCACACCCACGAATGGAAGCTGGAGTTGCATCGGGGGGGGATTGCCGGACGCGCAAGGTGTCGCGGGATGTGCGCCGACCGGCGCCTTTCCTCTGAACGTCACCTCCATTCCGACGCACGCCGTTTGGCCCTACGTCTCGCAGTGGAGCCTAAGCGTGCAACGGGAACTGCCGCAAAACACCGTCGCGACCTTCGCTTATGTGGGCAGCAAGGGGACCCATTTAACCGCGGAACGTCAGATAAATCAGTTGCCACCCGTCCCCGATGCTTTGAATCCCTATGGACCCCATCAACCAATTTTGCCTTACATCCCGAACGCAGTCCCCGGTCAGCCTCCGGGAGACTGCCTCTTTGAGAGCAGCGGCGCCGAGCTGAGCAACGGGACCCTGGTTAATCCGGCGCAACCAGCCTTCCTCAACCTCGAAGCCGCCTGTGATTCGTTCTTGGGCAGGGCCCCGGATTCCTTGCGCCAGTTCGCCCCCGGTTTCAGCAGAATTCTTTCTCTGTCGAACATCGCCGATTCCACCTACAACGCCTTCCAAACCACGCTACGCCGCATGCATAACGGACTGGATCTCGGAATTTCCTATACCTACAGCCACTCGATCGACGACTCCTCGGATCGTTCCGACGCCACCTTCGTGAACTCCTTCGATCTGGCGGCCAACCGCGCAAGTTCCAACTACGACCAACGCCATCTGCTGAATATTAGCTATGTGTACGCCCTTCCCGGCGCCGAGGCGCTTGCGAAATGGATTGCCCTGCTCAATACCGACTACAACGAAGATGGAACGTCTCCGGTCCCGCCCGTGCCGCCAGCTCCTTCGCGCCTGGCTCGAACTGTGTTCGATGGCTGGGAGCTGTCCGGCATCACCATCTATCAGTCAGGAACCCCCTTCAGCGTCATCAATGGCGGCAGCAGTACCTCGGTATCGGTTTTGGACAATGCTGGAGTTGCCAATGGTGCCGGAGCCGGATCGTATCCCGATGTCGTGGGCAATCCCCACCTTCGGGCGCCGCTCGGCAGTACCAACCCGCAGAGTGTGGGGCCGCAGCTTTTGAGCTCTGCCGCCTTTGCTGCACCGCGAGGCCTCACCTTCGGCGATGCCGGGCGCAATTTTCTGAATAATCCCGGACGACTGAATTTCGACACCGCGATGCTCAAGCATTTCAAGATCACCGAAGGCAGCACGCTCGAGTTCCGCGCGGAAGTCTTCAATATTTTCAACCACACCCAGTTCCGAATTTACGATCCGAACCTGGGCAATCAAGCCAACAACACGATCAGCTGTTATGGGGACCAAAACAGCGGGTACTCCGCCGGCGCTCCCAATTGCCTGGCGGGTAGCTCTTTCTTGCATCCGGTGGACGCGCATCGAGCGCGAACCATGCAATTCGGTCTGAAGTACGCATTTTAGCCGTACCCGTAAGGAGTCATGCGCAATGCCAATTCCGGGGGAGCCCGAGCGGCGCAAGCGGAAATCGATCGCTGCCGGTTGTGTGTGGTTGGCGGTTCTGTGCGCCTCGGCGTGCAATAGCACCAGCAGTCTGTATAAGACGACGGCCGTGCCTCCGGTGCTGACCACGGCCGGTCCGCTGAATTCTTACGTGGGAGCCGAGGGCAGCGGAGATGTATGGCAGATCACCATCAATCACACTACCAACAGCTTCCGCGCCATCGACTATTCGCAAGAGGCCGGAACCAGCGGATCTCCGCTGACACTCAACGGGGAATTTGCCTTCGACGGAGGCTTCCTGGACTTCTCGCAAACCAACACTGGTTCCAGTCCTGCGTTCGAACCGGCAGGGTTCACCCTCGAGATCCCGGGACGGGTGGCGTTCTTCCGCCCCGACACGGCGACCGATCTCAACGGGAACCCCGCGGCTGCCCAGCCCGTGGCCGCCGTTCCCGGCAGTTGCCTGAGTTTCATCATGGGAGTCAACTTTCAATTCGTAACCATGCCGAACGTAATCCAGCAGGGAACGAACAGCGTGGTTTGGAATGCGGCGAGCGACACGGCCTATGGCAGTTTTCAGGTCAGCACGAACGGGACCACGTGGTATTTCTTCAACTTGTCCCAGTTCACGCTGGCGCAAGCCCCGAGTCAGCCCTCGGCAAGCTTTTCACCCGGCCTGTGCGCTCCGGCAATCATGGGCACGGTGGTTAGTATCCCCTCCAATTCGAGCGTCAGTACCACCGACACCCTGGTGGTGGGACCCTCCGGCTTCTTCATCTTGAATCAGGGGCCAGGCCAGTCCAGCGCCGTGGGCTTACTCCAGCCTACCAGCCCACTGAACACCAGTAGCCTGGTCAGCGTCCCCTATCTGGGCTTCGTGAGCGAGCCCAGCATTCCTTTTCCCTCCTGTTCGGCGCCCTGTACGCCGAGCGCACCTCCGCCCAACCCGATTGCAGGCTTCGGTCCTTGTCCGGCTACCTCCTGCCTTCCGGGAACCAGCTTGCAGGGCGGCGACTTCCCCTTGGCGAATGCCATGGATTCGACCAGCGATGATCCTACCCAACCAGTGAACGCCAACATCATCATCAATCTAGGACCTCAGAATGCAACGAGCAACGGGCTTTACAACTCGGCGACGGTCACGATCCCCGATCCGAACAGCGTGTGCACCGGTTCTGCCGAGGGTCAGAATTCCCAAGGTAGTCCGATCTGTACGTTTCCTGCTGTGGCCGTGGCCGGCCAGCTTGAGGACAAATACGCGATTTTTCTCATCGCGCAAGACATCGTGAACCAGTCACCGATGTCGATCTATCTGTTTCAGGAGTAGCTGCCGTGAATCGTGAACTCGTCCTGCCGCGGTGGCAGCTTCGTCCGGGCTCCGGGCTTGGACCTCTCGGCGCCAACCTCCCGAGCGCGGGCCGCGGAAGTCTTGCCTCCCTAGTTCTCCTTGGCTGCATACTTGGAGGCGGGTTCCGTGTTGCAGCGCAGCAGCAACCACAATTCCAGGTGGCTCC
>JASHSL010000287.1 GCA_030040855.1 Terriglobales bacterium | reverse complement strand
TCGATCCTGCCAGCCGAACCGTGCTGCATAAGGGGCAGGCCGTTGATCTGACCTCGGTCGAGTTCAATCTGCTTCATGTCTTGCTGCGCGAAGCTGGCCGGGTGGTAACTCGCGAGCATCTCGTTCATGAGGTTCTGAGCCGCAAGTTCTCCCCTTTTGACCGCAGCATTGATATGCACGTCAGCAAAGTGCGCAAGAAGTTAGGCGATACCGAGGACGGCACCGACCACATCAAGACCGTGCGGGGTGTGGGATACATCTTTGCCCATCCCCGCGACCACGCCGGGAGCGGAGAATGAGAAGTCTGTTCGTCAAGATCTTCGTCTCCTTTTGGCTGGCGCAGGCATTGTTCTTCATTTTGGCGCTGCTGGTGGCCTCCGCCCTACGACCCTCCCGGGAAATTTCCAACCTGCAAGCACAGGAAGGGAGGTTTCTGAGTGAGGCGCTCCAAGCCCAACAGACCGGGGGCGACGCGGCGACTTGGAAGTACATGCGCAGCGTCCACGACAGCCATCGCGTGCACCTTTTTATTTTCGATGAGAATGGCAAGGACATTCTCGGGCGTAAGACGCCGGAGTGGACGCAGCGCGCCCTGCGCGGGGACACCAGCACCGCCGACACCTTTTGGGGAAGGTTCCGGCCGATGCAGTTCTTGCGGGCTTCGGCGCCGGGGCCCGATGGCCGCCACTACACCCTGATTATTGAGCTGTTGCCGGAACCCCATCCCTGGTTCTTCTTTCATGGGGTGTCGGGACTTGGCATGCTGATCGGCATTGTCTCCTCCGGGCTGGTTTGTTATCTGCTGGCACGGTATCTGACGTTTCCGATCGTGCGTCTGAGGGCCGCCACCCAAAAGCTAGCCGACGGCGACCTGAGTGCCCGCACCGGGATGAAGACCTCGGTGGGCCATGACGAAACCGCCGAACTGATGCGGGATTTCGACCGCATGGCGGAGCGCATCGAAAAGCTGGTGGCGGCTCAAAGGCGGCTTCTCACCGACATCTCCCACGAACTGCGGTCTCCTCTGGCGCGGCTGAATGTCGCGCTCGAATTGGCACGCCAGCGCAGCGGCCCGGAAGCCGCGGGCGCGCTCGAGCGGATTGATCGGGAAAGTATCCGTCTGAATGAGATGATTCAGCGGCTGTTGACCCTGGCACGGTTGGAAGGCGGCGAAGACGCGCTCGAAAAGTGCCCCGTGCACCTCGAACAACTGATTCGCGAGATCGCCAAGGACGCAAGCTTCGAAGCCCAGAGCCGTCGTCTCGAGGTCGAGGTGGACATCGCGGAGAACTGCGTGGTCCGTGGCAATCCGAGCCTCCTGCATAGCGCGATCGAGAATGTCGTGCGCAACGCGATTCGCTACACCGAAGAAGGGACCAGGGTGCAGATTCAATTGGAAGGCTCCGGCTCGGATCCGGCCGAAGCCATTGTTCGCGTCACTGACTTCGGCCCGGGTGTGCCGGAAGAGGCGCTCGACAAGTTGTTCCGACCCTTTTATCGCATTGACGACGCGCGTAGACGCCAGACCGGGGGCGTCGGGTTGGGACTCTCGATCACCGCCCGAGCCGTATCTCTTTGCGGGGGGAAGGTCGAAGCCCGGAACAGTCACCAAGGGGGCCTGATCATTGAGATCCGCCTGCCTCTCCTCGCTCGCGAGCCGCGAAAAGACACCCTGCTCGAGTCCGTGGTTCCTGTCTCGAGTGGCAGACACTAAGAAGGCGGCGCATGGGGTTTCCGCCTGCCTCCCTGGGTTGCTCTTTCCTCGCATTCCTGATACAACCGGAACGTAGTTCTCGACATCCAAGCCGGGGGCAGGTAGTGCCCCGCGGGCCCAAGTCAGCCATCAAGCCAGGAGACAAGCGTTGGGATGAGATGGTCTTTGCTGTCGTGTCTGCTTGCGGTTCTTTTGTGGGAATTGATGGGGTGCGGTTCGCGGCAAATCCCGCCCACCCCCAGTACCGAAATCTCAACCGCCACCATTTATTCCGCGGTCCTCGGTAGTCCCGGCTATGTTCAGTCCTATACCGCGACTCTGAGTTTAGGATCACTCAACCAGTTTGGACCCTCCCCCGTCACCGGAAATGCGCCTTTCAGCATTGCGATTACGCCCTCGCTGAATGCTCTTTTCGTGGATAATAACAATTCCAACACGGTTTCTGCTTACAGCCTCAGTTCGGGCGGCTCGCTCACGGCCGCCGGTGGCAGCACCCCGACCGGGTCGATGCCCACGGGAATGGCGATCGATCCGGCAGGGAAGTTTTTGTTTGTAGCCAACGAAGCGTCGAACGACGTCTCGGTCTACTCCATTAATGGAACTGCCTTGCAGCCGGTTGCCGGTTCGCCGTTCACCACGATTACCCCGGGCACAACCCAGCCGACCCAGCCAATGTCTGTGGCCGTCAGCGCCACGGGGAATTTCTTGTATGTGGCGAACGCCTACGCCAACACGGTGGGTGCGTATTCGATCGGTCCTTCGGGTGCGCTGACACGCCTCGGCGCATCGCCCTATCCAGTCGCTGTCCCGAACGGCAACGGGAGCGTCCCGGTTGGACTGGGCATCACTCCCGGCGGAGCATTTCTCTATGTCGCCAACTCGGGCTCGGCCAACGTTTCCGCCTTTGCCATCTGCGATAAGGTGGTCACCACTTGCGCCAATCCGAACCTTCCCGATGGCACCTTGACCACGGTGACGGGCTCCCCGTTTGCGGCTGGACTCGGTCCGATTCAAGTTGCTGCGGATCCCTATTTCCCCTTTCTTTATGTTCTCGACAAAGCGGCCAACCAGATCTCCGAGTATGCCTATGCTCCGGGCACGGGAGTGCTAACTCCCCTGTCCACTCCTTCGGTTCAGACCGGTCTGAATCCGCTCTCCTTCGTCATCATCGCGGGAGCGATCGGCAGCAACGCGGGTTTCACCACGACCGAGCCCAAGGACTACGTGTACGTCGCCAATAGCGGCGCCTCCACGCTGGCTGCGTTTACCTTGGATACCACCTCCGGAGTGTTGACCCCATTAGGGGTCGCCACCGATATTAACGGCAATCCTTCGGCCGTGGCCGCGCCCTAGCACCCGCTCGAAAATGGTGGGCTCGATCGGCCGGCGGCGTGCGCTTGCGGGGGAAGGGACCAGTCGCTGGTTCCTGCCTCTAGGTGGGTACCCGCAGAATCATGTAGCCGCTCAGAAGGGCGAAGATCAAGTCGGGAGACCAGGCCGCCAGGAATGGAGGCAGCTCGCTAATATTGCCCATCGCTTCAAACAAACCAGAGACTGTCCAGTACACCACCGCAATGGCCACCGCCGTGGCGACTCCCGTGATCGCCCCTCGCCGATTTGCGAATAAGGCAAAGGGAACTGCGAGCACCGCCATGACCAGGGTGATGACGGGAAAGGCAAACTTCTTTTCCAGCTGCACCCGCAATCGCACGACATCAAATCCGCTCTGCTCAAGATCGTGGATGTAGCGCCGCAACTCTTGGGCATTCATCTCCGAGGACTGTTTCACTTCCTTCTTGAAGTACGTCGGGGGCTCGTCCACGAAAGGGAAGGTGGCCAGCTGGAACTTGCGGTAGTCGGCGATGGCCGGACCGCGCAGCTCCCGTTCCCAGCCTTGGGTGCACACCCATTGCCGCAAATCCTCCTCCCAGCGGGCGCGGGCGCAGTAAATTCGCTGGTTGAGCTGAAAGCTGACAGGATCGAATTGAAAGACGGAAAGCCGTCCGAATTCGTTGCGCTCAGAATCAAACAGCTCATAGTAGTAAATGTTGGAATGCTGGCCGAAGATCCATTTCCGGTCGGGATTTAGATAGGTCTGCGCCGGCTTGCCCTTAATCAGATTCCGCAGGGCATCCTGACGCTTGTTGGCATAGGGCAAGTAGAGTTGGTCGCAAACAAACAGGGTCACGGCCAGCACCGCGCAACCCACCAACAGAGGGGTAAGGATGCGGTAGATACTGATCCCCGTGGCCTTGATGGCGGTAATTTCGTTCGAGCGTTGCATGAGGCCCAAGGTGATCAGGACCGCAAGCAGGATCCCCAACGGAGCGATGTTATATAGGAAATAAGGGGAAACATCGAGCAGATACTCGGCCACGATCAGGGGAGCAATTTGGTTCCGGAGAATATCTCCCAGCAGCTCAAAGATGGTGAAGACGAGCAGCAGCAGCAAAAACGTGGCCAGCACCAAGCCCAGGTTCAAGACAAATTCCCGCAGCACATAATCATCGAGAATCATCGGGAAGCGAGCGGTGAAGACCCGCCGCCGCATGAAGGCGCGAGCAGAGGCATCCTCGGAGCGAGCCGGGCGGAGTGGGGCGGTGGTTCGCTCGCCCAGTCCCGGTCGCAGGCGATGCCATAGGCTGCGCCAGGACCCGACGTCAATCGGCCGGCGCTCGGAACGTGCCCAAAGAATCGCCCCGCCCACGAAGAACACGATATCCGCGAGCCATACCCCCAATCCCGGCGGCAACTTTCCTTGTCGCGCCATGGAGACTCCGACCAGCGAGACCAAATAATAGGCAAACACCAAAAGAATCGTGAGCACAAATCCGGTTGATTTACCGCCCTTGCGAGACGCCAAACCCAGGGGAATCCCGACCAGGGCCAAGACCAGGCACGAAGTAGGCAGAGCAAAGCGTTGGTGGAGCTCGACCAGCGCCCATTTTGCCGAGGCGCTGCCCTTGTCGGCGCTCTGCCGCCAGAGCTCCGAGGTCGCGATCTGCGCAAGCGGCACCGGCTCCTGCAGTTTCCGACTGTCTGACTCCGGCAGTGGAATGGGCATATCGGTTTGTTCGAAGGTGGAGATCTGATAGTGGTCGGGATCTGTAGGATCGGATTCGTGGGTGGATCCTTCCGTGAGGTGCAGGTGCAGAGTATTCGGTCCTTCACTAACCAGAATGCCTTGCCTGGCCAAGGTGATGCGCGGGGCGGCCGGGTTGCTGGTATCGGCGATGAAAACACCTTTCCAAATCGCGGCGCCTTGGGCGGCGGTTACATCCTCGACGTACAGTACCAGCTGCGGGAATCCCTCGTAGAACACCCGGGGTTGCACCTCAAAGGATGCCTGGGAGGACTTCAGACGATCTTGCAAGCGCGCCATGGCGGCCTGTGAGCGCGGCGCCAGGTACACCGCGTTGCCCAGTGCGAGCA